>JAKAFQ010000030.1 GCA_021817875.1 Pseudomonadota bacterium | reverse complement strand
GGGCGTGTCTACCAGTACTGGGCTTTCCGGGGCGCTCACCTGCATGAGCACTGGGCCTACTCGTTCAAGCCCGATGGCGTGCGGTATCCGACCCACACGCAATCGAAGCTTTACAGTGTGCCGACTTGGGTGGCTGCGACCTGGCAGAACTGCACGTTGATCGTCGACGGGCACTCCAAACTCTTCGGGCAGAAAATCACCACCCTGAGCACGTACGTCTTTTCGCCTGGCGGCACGACACTGACGATTCTGCAGTCCTCGGACTCGCCGATCATGCGCATCGAACGTCGACTGGTGTTCCATCGCGAGCCACACGGCCCGCATCGCACGCAAAGCCGGAACGGGGAAGAGAGGGGAGGCCGATGAATCGCAGGGAATTCGTCTCCTCGTCCATGGCCGCGCTCGGGTCTCTGTCGGTCGCCTCGGCCTCTCCCTCGAGGACTTCTGCGACGCGGGGAATCCTCATCCGGCCCGATCGTCCAACCGGAGCGCTTCCCCATTATTGGCAGGCCTGCGCCGGGTCCGGGCATGCGGCGCTCGCGCTGCGCGCCGAGTGGCAGAGTGACCTCGAGCTGGCGCATCGGCAGGCGGGAATCCAGGCGGTGCGCTTCCACGGCGTGCTGGATGACGACCTGGCAGTATGCACCGGCATCGACTCGAGTGGGCCACGGACCAATTTCGTGTTTGTCGATCAGATTTATGATCGGATGCTCGAGATCGGGGTCAGGCCGTACGTCGAGCTCAGCTTCATGCCGGGACCCCTGGCGAGCTCCGCCAATACCGTCTTCTGGTATCGCGGCAACACGTCGCCTCCACGGCGCATGAGCGACTGGCAACGGCTGATTGCCGCGTTCGCGCATCATCTGGTCGAGCGCTACGGTCTGGAGGAAGTGGCGCAGTGGCGCTTCGAGTGCTGGAATGAGCCGAATCTGAGCTTCTGGGCGGGGTCGAAGCAGCAGTACTTCGAGCTCTATCGGCACACCGCCGCGGCCTTGAAAAGCGTCAGTCCGCGGCTGCAGGTCGGGGGTCCGGCGACGGCGATGACGATGTGGATCGCGGACTTTCTCGCCGATTGCGCCACGCACGGCACGCCGGTGGATTTCGTCTCCAGCCATATCTATCCGGATGATCCCCAGGAGAACATCTTCGGGCGCGCCCACGAATACCCGTACGATCAGGTCATGCCGCGCGCCCTGGAGCAGGCGAACCGACAGATCCGTGCCTCGAGCTATCCGCATGTGCCGCTGGTCATCTCGGAATGGGCTTCCACCGACCCCGCATTCATCGCGCAGATGATCCGGGATTGCGCCGGATTGACCGACACCATGTCGTACTGGACGTTCTGCAACGTGTTCGAGGAGCACGGCCCCAATCGGAGCTTCATGAACGACACGTACGGGATGATCGGCACTCGCGGGGTTCCCCGCCCGACCTTGCAGACGTTCAGGTTGCTGCGGCGGCTGGGAGAACAGCGGGTCCAAGCAGGCGCGGGGCCGGTGCTGGCAACACGACGGTCCGACGGCTCGCTCGCCACCGTGGCCTGGCATCTGCAGGCCGAGCGCCACCGCGACGCTGGCGCCGGCAATCCGGTGGCCGCGCCACGGGGCGAGAGGTCTGCCGGGGGGCCGATGTTGCCGCTCAGCCTGAAGTTCGACGGCGTCGCAACCACCACGGCGCAAGTGACCGTCGTGGACCCCGCCCGCGATCCCGTTGCGCAGGCCTACGCGGCGATGGGCGCGCCTCCGTATCCCACCGTGGCGCAGATTCGCGCGTTGCGCGAGGCCGGCGCCCGGCAGATCACCCACCGGATGCCTGTTGAGGACGGCCGGCTCGAGTTGGCGCTCGCGCCCAGCAGTGTCGCATTGATCGAGCTCGCCTGAACCCGGCTCGAGCGGCGGGCCCTGGGAGACAGCCGGGAAGCCCACGCGGTGGCGGCGCGGGCCACCAGCGGCAGGATGCGGCCGTGGTGAACCCGTGGCACTGGCTCGCATGGTGGCGGCCTGGTCCGGTGCGAGAGCCGTTCGCCGTTCGCCGTTCGCCGTTGGCCCGTGGGCCGGGACCGCCGCATCAGTCACGGGCGTTCGCGGCTCCAGTCAATGAGGAGCCAACGGACGGCAGCCTGGTGCGTGTGACGCCGCAGGCGCGCGACCGGGACGTCGGGTGAGGTCTCGATCATCGGAGGCCCGGCATACCGCGGCACGGCCGAACGCTGCCGATGAAACGCTTTACAGAAAAATGCAATTTCCGCTACGCCTTGGGACTCGTGAGAGCACCATGAAACCGGCCTCATTCATCGATCGGGGCTTGAAACTGTAAACGATTGCATTAGAATGCTTCCGGACTGGTCATTTGCATGGCGCCGGCCCGGCGCAAGAATTGAGGGGGAATGCAGCATGTCGTTCGGCATTTTCGCAAGCTCGTTGCGCAATGAGTCCCGTCGCTCACGGACACAGAGCCCGCCATCCGGAAGGACGCGGGAGGTTCGCCGGTGCGGCCCACGCGCCATCCTCCCGCTCGCGATGCCGCTGGTCCTGGGTCTGCTCATGCCGCGCATCGGCCACGCGGCGCCCGGATCGAACGCCACCACTCTGAGCGAGGTCATCGTCACCGCCGAGCGGGTGCAGACCAATGAGCAGAAAACGCCGATTTCCATGCAGGTGCTTTCGCAGACGCAATTGCTTACCAAGGGCATTGTGGATATTCAGAGTCTTGCCGACAGCAACTCCAGCCTGAGCTTTGACACAGGCAACGGAGCCGGCTCCATCGTCATGCGTGGCATTTCAGGCGGACAGGGTTTGGGCGGTGCGGGAATAATCGCACCGTCGGTGCCCATCTCTTTCGATGGGTTCTATTACAACACGAACATGATATTCAATGACGCGATTTATGACGTAAAGCGCATCGAGGTCCTGCGCGGCCCGCAAGGCACGCTGTTCGGGCGCAATTCGACCGGTGGACTGATTCACGTCGTGACCAATAATCCGGGGCGGAAGTTCGGTGGCTACGGACAGCTGACGTTTGGCAATTACAACAGGATCGATGCCCAGGGCGCTCTCAATTTACCGATCAGCAGCAAATTGCAGATGCGTGTCGCTTTTTTCTCCGCGCAGCACTCGGGATATCACAACCTCGCCGCGGGCTTCGGGCAGGCTGATGACCGGGATGCGAAATCCGGGCGCATAAAGGTGGCGTATGAGCCGACCAGTCATCTCAAGATTCTGGCGAGCTTTCAGATGACCCACGTCGGTGGGGCGGGAACGACTGACAACATCGTGGATTTGCCGGCCAACGCGCAGTTGTTTCCGACTCACGTGGCTATTCCTCTGTCGACGCTGGATACCCGCGTATACAATCTCGGGTTGGCGAATGCCGTGCGGATCACGGACAAGCTGACTCAGTGGCGGGTCACTTACGACAACCTCCCATGGGGAATGACCCTCACGTATCTGGGTGGTTACGACCACATGGATTACTTTCACTCCGGGCCGGTCGTGGGGCTGGACGCGGGCGCCGTGTACGGAATTCCCCCTACGATCGAACTGGTGTCGTCACTGAATCCCTCTACCGTCGACGACGAGATCCGGCTGACCTCCGCACAGAATCAGCGAATCACCTGGCAGGGCGGCATCTTCTATTGGCGATCGAATATCGGCTGCAACTGCTCCAGTTTTGGCGATGCCGCGACGCCGACCCAGCCTCCTTTCGTCCAGTTCTTGTATAACGATTCGCAAAGGTCGCTGGCGGGCTACGGTCAGGCCGATTGGCACATGGGCGCTACCACGTTCAGCGCGGGATTGCGCTATACCAACGACCACATAGCCCGAACCGATCTGACGTCACCCGGGGACGGTATCTTCCCGGCGCGCGACGCCATTTCGGACAACGAATGGACCTGGCATTTGGGTGAGAGTTGGAACATTACGCGTCACAACATGGTGTACGCGACATTCAATACGGGTTACTCGACGGGCGGATTCAATCTGAATATTCCGTGCAACTGCACCGGCGGACCCCTGCTGCCAACCACCATCGAGCCGTTTTCACCGGAGTTTGTCCGGACGTACGAGATCGGCAGCAAGAATAAGCTTTTCGACGATCATGTATTGCTGAATCTGGATGGGTTCTTTTCACGTTTTGCGAATCAGCAGGTGCAGGCGTCCAATCAGGGCGGTGTCTTTACCTTCAATGCGAAGCAATCCAATATCTATGGCATAGAGACACAGTTCGCAGCCATTGGAACGATCGGGCGCTTCGATTTGAATGCCACCTGGTTGCACGCGAAGTACGACAGGCAATTTCTGTCAAACGCGCTTGGTCAGACTTTCAATATTGGTGGCAATCAACTGGTACGGTCGCCAGGTCTGTCGCTCACCGCGAGCTTCGAACACACCTTCCCGGTCGCTCGCGGGACGCTGACGCCGCGGGTCGATACGAAGTTTCAGACCGGGCAGTACTTCGACTTTTTCAATGTTCCGGACAGCTACCAGCCGGCTTATGACATTACTAACGCGCATCTCATTTACGCGCCTAATGTGGGTCGATGGAGCATAGATCTGTGGGTGCGCAATGTGCAGAACACGGTGGCGATGTCGGATGAGAGTGAGAGCTTTTCTCCGCCTCTCACTCAACCCGGTACCTATAACGTCGGGTTTCAGCCGCCCCGGACGTTCGGGGTGACGATCCTCGATCGGTTCTGAGCGAGGCGTCGCAGCGATGGGTGGTGGTCGCGCGGTTCGTGGGACGGTGAAACAGCTACGGCTCGGCGCCGCCGCGGCGCTCGGTGCACTGCTCGGGTGCATCGGCCCCGGGGCGCGGGCCGCGGGCTACCACCTGCTGAAAGTGGTGCCGCTGCCGCAGGTGACCGGGTGGGATTACCTGAAAATCGATCCGCGGAGGCGGGAGCTGTTCGTTTCGAACAACTCCGGCATCATCGTGCTCAATATCGACACGCTGCGCGAGGTCGGAACCATTCCATCGACCGCGGACTGGCCGGGGGTGGGTCTGGTGCACGGCGTGGCGGTGTCGAACCGGCTGGGTCTCGGATTCATCTCGCGGGAAATTCCTCCCTCCGTGGTGACATTCCGGCTGTCGAACCTCAAGATCCTGCGCTCGACGCCCACTGACCGCGGTACCGACGCCGTGGTGTACGATCCGCTGACCGAACGGGTATTCACCTTCAACGGCAAGTATCCGGGCGTGCATGACGTGACCGCGATCGATGCGGTCACCGGCCGGCGGCTGGCCGACATCGCGCTGCCGGGAGTGCCGGAATTTCCGGTGGCGGACGGCAGGGGGCAACTGTTCGACAATGTGTCGAGCGTGAGCAGACTGGCGCGGATCGATACCCGGTCGCTGAAGGTGACCGGTGTGTGGCCGATGGGGCGCTGCGTGCATCCGAGCGCGCTCGCCATCGATCGGCTGCGCCGCAGGCTGTTTGCGGCCTGTCAGAATCGCATCATGGTGATGATTTCCGCGGTGTCCGGCCGCGTCATTGGATCGGTGCCGACGGGCGCCGGCACCGACTCGGCGCGATTTGACCCGGGAACACGCGACGTGTTCGCGGCCAACGGCTCCGGGACGCTGACCGTGGCGCGCGAGGTGACACCGGATCGCATGGTGCTGCTGCAGCAGGTGAGGACGGGCCCCAATGGCCGCTCCATGGCGCTCGATCCGCAGACCCACCGGGTGTTCGTCATGACCGCGAAGTTCGGCGCATTCGCCCGATCCCTACCGCGCTACAATCCGCACGATCGCCTCAACCCGCACGGCTATCCGGCGATTGTGCGCGGAACGGCCCGGCTGTTGATTTTCGGGCCCTGAGTCGGGGCCCGCGCGGCACGGCCCCCGTACTGGCGCGGATCTCGAGCTTATGGGGCAGCGTGACCGAGACCGGATTGGTGATCGACCCCTGCAGGACTCCGAGCAGCAGGCGGACCGTCTCGCGCCCGATATCGAGCATGGGCTGCCCAATGGTCGTGAGTGGCGGGGCGGCGTAGCGTGCGAAGCGGATATCGTCGAATCCTGCGACCGAGAGTGTCTCGGGGGCGTTGCCGCCGTGCCTGTGAAGGTACTCGAGGACGCCGATGGCCATTTCGTCGTTGAAGCAGAAGACCGCCGTCGGCGGTTTGGGCTGGGCCAGCAGGCGCGCGGCCCCGGCAATCCCCGATTCGATGGAAAAGTCTCCGTTGACGACCGTCACCCACCGCGCGGCGCCCTGAGCACGGGCCCGGCCCATCGCTCCCCGCAACCGGTCCCGGCTGAGCGGACTCGCGAGCGGTCCGGTGAGGATGCCGAGCCGCTGGTGTCCGAGGCCGTAGAGGTGATCCATCATCTCGGCCGAGGCGCGGGCATTGTCGATATGTGCGCTGGGCACGCCGAGATCGGGGCTGTATTCGCAGCCGTTGACCACCGGCGGCAGGCCGGAGCGATCCCGCATCCAGGCTTTCACCGTGTCCGGGAGGCGGTGGCCGAGGAAAATCAGGCCGTCGGCTTCCTGTCGCTGCAGCATCAGCCCGTAGCGTTCCTCGATCTCCGTGTCATGATGGGTGTCCCCAAGCAGTACGGAATAGCCCTCCCGCTGCGCGGCTTCCTCTATCCCCTGAATGATGAGCGAAAAGAACGGATTGGCGATGTCCGGCAGCGTCACGAGCAGCTTGCGTGTGGCGGCGGTCCGCAGCGTCTTGGCCGCCGCGTTCGGCATGTAACCGAGCTGCTCGATCGCCTTGAAGACCCGGCGCCGGGTGGCTTCGGCCACGATGTTGGGGTTGCTCAGAACACGAGACACGGTCGCGGTGGATACCCTGGCGCGCGCCGCGACGTCATGAATGGTTGCCATCGTCCTGATCCGCCTGCTCCGCACGGCAAATCGCGATTATACCAGAAGGTTGATGAGTGCCCGCCGAGTCATCCGCCGACGCACCGGTCGGCACGGACTCGGCTGAGTCCCGGTTGGAGTGTGTCGGGCAGGGCCGGCAGACACGCTGAGCGCGGTCGCGGGTTCAGGCTGCCGCACGCCCTGCCGTGGCCGCACCCGGGGGGTGCTCATCGGACGGGTCTCAGTCAACGTGGTGCAGGCGGCCGGCGCCAGTGACCCCCGCCGCGGCAACACAAAGGCCTGCTTCGCGCGCGGCGCGCACTGCCGGCCCTGTCCAGGGCATCATCCTGATAACGGTGCCGCTGTTCAGCATGATGGGCGCGATGCTGATGGCGCCGCTTCTGCCGACGATGCAGGCGAGCTTTCATGCCGTGCGGTACGCCGGCGTTCTCGTGCCGTTGCTGCTCACCGCGCCGGCGCTGTTGCTCGCTGTGCTTGCGCCGGTCGCCGGTCTGGTCGCGAACCGGGTCGGGACGCGGCGCCTGTTGCTCGTCTCTCTCGGTCTGTATGGCTTTGCCGGCACGGCGCCGATGTACCTGCAGTCGCTCGATGCGATCCTCGCCAGCCGGCTGCTGGTGGGAGTCGCGGAGGCCGGCCTCGCCACTTCGGCGGTCACCCTGGTCTCAGCGTACTTTTCCGGTGACGCGCGCCAGAAGTGGTATGCCTACCAGGTCATGCTCCTGCCCTGGATCGGCGCGGTGCTCATCGCCGTCACCGGACTGATCGGCGATGTGAGCTGGCGCATGACGTTCGGGTTGTACGCCATCAGTCTGCTCTGGGTGCTGCTCGCAAAACTCTTTCTGTTCGAACCGCCACGCGTGGCAGACGCCGGCCGCGGGCGCCTGCCGCCCTGGAGGCACCTGCTGCTGGTCGCGGCGATCCAGGTGCCCGGATCGCTCTTTTTCTATGTCTCGGCCGTGGAAGTGGCGTTCCTGCTGAAAGAGCACGGCGCAGCCGCGCCCAGCACCGCGGCCAACGTGACCGCGTTGGGTCTGATCATCGGCCCGCTGGGCGCGCTGCTGTCACGCAAGCTGACGCACATCCGCGTGGGAAACCTGATCGCGCTCGCCATGGCTTGCATGGCGGTAGGCCTCGCGGTCATGGCCCTGGGCCGCGATGTGCCGGTGATCGCCACCGGCCTGGTGGTGCAGCAGGTCGGGGGTGGCTTGCTGCTGCCCACGGCCATTACCTTCGTGCTCAGCCTTGCCGGGCCCGCAGAGCGCAGCGCCTACGCCGGCGTCTGGTATTCCTGCCAGATGGTGGGTCAATTCCTGACACCCTTGGTGATGTCGGCGCTCATGTGGATGACCGGAGCGCGGACCGGGTCCGTCATGGTCGCCGCCGCACTCGCCGCCTCGACTTGTTTCTGGCTGCTGTCGTCCGGCGCGCTGCGCGGCCCGCTGGTCGCGCCCGAGGCCCGGTCGCCGGGGCTCTGATGCCGCGTTCCGATGCCGACCATGCGGAAAGAGGCAGTCGCATCCGGCACAGGAGCCGCCGCTTGATGCACGCGTTTCCATCCCGGGCGCGCTCGATCGGCGGCGTCCGGCCGGGCCGCGCAGGCCTCTGCCTGCCGATCCCGCACGGCGATTGACCGGTGAGAGTGCGGGATGATAACGTTTACATCCAGAATAAAGACTGCAGAGGCCGCGATGCGTCGATGTCGGATGGCGATGGTGGGAGGAGGGCCCGGATCGTTCATTGGCCCGGTGCACGTCATGGCAGCGCAGCTCGACGGGGACATCGAGCTGGTGGCCGGTGCGTTCAGCTCCCGGCCGGAGAAATCGGTCGAGGCCGGTCGAAATTATCGTATCGCTGCCGAACGCGCTTACCCGGACTATCCGCAAATGCTGGCGCGCGAGGCGCAGCACCGGCAACCGGCGGACTTCGTGGCGATCGTGACGCCAAACGCGCTGCATTTCGAGGCGGCATGCGCGGCGCTCCGGGCCGGTTTTCACGTCGTGAGCGATAAGCCCGCCACGGCCACACTTCGGGAAGCCGTGGCTCTGCGCGACGAGGTGATTCGCAGCGGGAAACTCTATGTTCTGACCCACACCTATACCGGCTATCCGCTGGTGCGAGAGGCGCGGGACATCTGCCGCAGCGGCGCCATCGGAGAGATCCGCAAGGTGGTCGTCGAGTACACCCAGGGCTGGCTCAGCGAGCGCCTCGAATTGAGCGGTAACCCTCAGGCGGCCTGGCGGACCGACCCGGCCCGGGCGGGAGCCGGCGGCTGCATTGGTGATATCGGCGTCCACGCCTTCAATCTCGTCGAATATGTCACCGGTCAGAACGTGGCGGCCATCTCCGCCGTGCTGTCGCGCATCGCGCCCGGGCGCGCGCTGGATGACGACTGCAACGTTCTGCTGCGCCTCGCCAATGGCGCGCCGGGGGTGCTGCACGCCAGTCAGATCGCGATCGGCGAGCGCAACCGACTCGAGCTGCGCGTGTACGGCAGCAAGGGATCGATCAGTTGGAAGCAGGAGGAACCGAATCGCCTGACGGTTCACTGGCCGGACCGGCCGACGGAAACGCGGCATGCGGGCTGCGGATATCTGGGCGCCACCGCCAGGCGTGCGACCCGCCTGCCCGCGGGTCATCCGGAGGGGTACATCGAGGCCTTCGCCAATATCTATCGGGAGTTCGCCGGGCTTGTGCGCCGACGTGACGAGGGCGATGAGCAGGCGTGGAGCGACACGCTCTGCGGCATCGAAGCGGCGGTTCGTGGCATGACCTTCATCGAGAGGGCGATCGAGAGCAGCGCGCGTTCGGCATGGGTTCAGGTGGATTGAGCAGCGGAATATGAAGACACTCAAAGGCCCCGGAATTTTTCTCGCCCAGTTCGCATCCGACTCGGCGCCATTCGACACTCTGGAACACATGGCGCGGTGGGCCGCCGATCTCGGCTATAAAGCCGTGCAGATCCCGAGCTGGGACAAACGCCTGTTTGATCTCGAGACGGCGGCCGCCAGCAAGGAGTATTGCGCCGAACTGCAGGGCGTGCTCGCGGCTCACGGTCTGGTGGTGAGCGAGCTGGCGACGCATCTGCAGGGACAGCTCGTCGCGACTCACCCGGCGTACGATGAACTGTTCGAGGGCTTCGCGCCGGCCGAATTCCACGGCAAGCCGCGGCAGCGGCAGGAATGGGCGACGAATCAGATGAAGCTCGCGGCGCGCGCGAGCCGCAACCTGTCGTTACAGGCGCATGCGACCTTCTCGGGCGCATTTGCCTGGCACCTGTTTTATCCCTGGCCGCAGCGGCCGGCGGGGCTGATCGATGCGGCGTTCACGGAACTCGCACGGCGCTGGCGGCCCATCCTGGACGCGTTCGATGAGGCCGGCGTCGATGTGGCGTTCGAACTGCATCCGGGCGAGGATCTGCACGACGGTGCGAGTTTCGAACGCTTTCTCGAGGCGGTCGGGGGGCATCCACGGGCGAACATTCTGTTCGATCCCAGCCATTTTGTGCTGCAGCAGCTCGATTACCTGTCTTTCATCGACATCTACCACACACGCATCAAGTGTTTTCACGTGAAGGATGCGGAATTCCGCCCCAATGGACGTACGGGCGTATACGGGGGATACCAGGACTGGGTCGACCGCGCAGGGCGGTTCCGTTCCCTCGGTGACGGCCAGGTCGATTTCACCGCGATTTTCAGCAAGCTGGCCCAGTACGACTATCCGGGTTGGGCCGTTCTCGAGTGGGAGTGCTGTCTGAAGCATCCGGAGGATGGCGCCCGGGAAGGCGCGCCTTTCATCCGCGATCACATCATCCGGGTCACGGAACGCGCGTTCGACGACTTTGCCGGCGGCGCGGCGGATGCGGCGCGCCTGCGCAGACTCCTCGGGCTCTGACGCCGCGGCTCGCCCGGGTTCTGATCGAGCCGGGGTGGTGAGGACGGCGGCCGCGGCTGGCGGCACCCGCGGGGCGATTCGCGGGCGGTGAGACGCGCTGGCGCTCAGTGCAGCGCAACACGGGTCTGAAGCTCGACGCTGCGCGAGGAGCTCGCGACGTAAACGGACCGTCCGCCGCGCGCCAATCTCCAGTCGTGCGCTTGCGTCGACCAGTATTGCAGCTGGCGGAGCGGAATCCGTAGCGCCACGGCGCGGCTCGCACCGGGCGCCAGGGGCACCCGGGTGAATGCGGCGAGCGCGCGCACGGCAAACTGCGGCGCACCGGCCTGCGGGGGCGGCGCCCCGAGATAGACCTGCGGCACGGCGGTTCCGGGGTATTGCCCCACGTTTCGGACCACGAACCGGACGCGCAGTCCTGCGGCGGGGATCCGCCGGACCTGCAGGTTGCTGTAATTGAAACGCGTATAGGACAGGCCGTATCCGAACGGGAACAGCGGGGTGATCTTCTGCTGATCGAACCATCGATAGCCGATGAAGATGCCCTCGGAGAAGTGCGTGATCCCGTCGACGCCGGCCGAGGAGCGATCGGGGTGCGCGGGGTCATGGGACACATACTGCTGCAGGGTGCGGCCCCAGGTGAATGGAAGGTGCCCGGACGGGTCGGCTCTGCCGCAGAGCAGGTTTGCGGTGGCGAGTCCTCCGCCGTCCCCGGGGTACCACATCTCCAGCACCGCACGGACCTGGTGCAGCCAGGGCAGCGCGAGCGGCTGAGAGGTGTTGAGCACGACGATGGTGCGTGGATTGACGGCGGCAACGGCTTCGATGAGTCGGTTCTGGTGACCTGGAAGCGTGTAGGCGGGGCGGCCCCGGCTCCAGGCAAACACGATGACGGTCCGGGCCCGCTTCGCCGCAGCAATCGCAGCGCGCAGATCACGGGCGCGAGCCGCCGGCGTGAGCCAGTTCAGGCGCAGCTGGACGGGGCGTCCGGATGCGTCGCCGTGCTCAATGACCGTGATGCGGTGCTTTCCCTGGGTGAGCCTGAGCGCCACGCGCACGTTGTCCAGGTTGTCCGTCGTGGGCAGCACGTTGTCCTGCGCAGCCTGGAGAAAGTCCCCGTGCAGCAGCAGGTTGGCGCTCGCCGCCACCCGATGGTGATCGATTCTGAGCTCGCCACTGCAGCCGAGCAGTTGCAGGTACAGCCAGTAGGTCCCGGTCCGCGGGATGTCGAGCGTCCCCCGCCACTCATGGCTGCTGCCAGGCGGCAAGGCTCGATGAGACTCGAGGGTGAAGTCGAGCATGCGCTCTACCGGACCCGCCCTGCCGCCGTCGACGATCCGGATCAGCCCGGGCTGGCCGGCGTGCGTCAGCCGCGCGGCGGGAACCGGCACTCCGGTCATGTCGTCAGCCACGGCAAAGCGGATATGAGCCCCCCTGACCCGGCGAGCCCACTGCCGCAAAGCCTGCAGCGGGCTCACGTCCCGGTCGGGGAAACCCAGGGAGCGCTCGCCGGATTGACCTACGGCGATCACCTGCCCGGCGCCGGGGCCGATCAATGCGAGCGAGCGCAGGTCAGATGCGGCCAGCGGCAGGATGTGCCGGTCATTCTTCAGAAGAACCGCCGCGTCTTCGGCCGTCCGCTCGACGATCGGCAGGTCGGCGGCGAAAGGAACCGGCGACACGCCGGGGACGGTGTCAGCGTGCCCGATCCACCCGAACCGCTGCATCTGCACCAGTATGTGGCGTGCTGCAGACCGGATCCGGGAAACGCGCACCGTGCCGTGCGCGATCGCCGCGAGCATCCCGTGGGCGGGTGCGAGCGGCGGCATGTGGAACACAGCGGTGGCGGGCTCCTCGGGAATATGGAACGCGGAGGGTGCGAAAGGAACGCCGCCGGGCGGGATCGGTCGCGGCGGCGGCACGGTCGCGCAGAAATAACACGGCAGATAGCGCAGTACCGAGCCCGGCATCTCGAGGTCGAGGCCGGAATTGATGAAAGACGCGGCATGGGTCGCGCCCCAGTCGGAGGTGACGAAACCGTCGAATCGCCAACGGTCCCGCAACAGACCGCGCAGGGTCGCCGAATCGTCGCAGGCATAATGGCCATTGATCCGGTTATACGAGCACATGATCGACGCGACGCCTGCGCGCACGGCGTAGCGGAACGGCTCCGCATAGATTTCGTGAAGCGCCTGCGCGCCGACCACGACAGCGTTCGCGCCGTCATACGCGATGAAGTGCTTGGCCTCCGCCATGACGCCCTCGCTCTGGATGCCACGGATCACGGCGGCGCCGATCTCACCGGTGAGCAGCGGATCCTCGCCATAGGTATTGTAGGCGCGCACCCAGGCCGGATCGCGCATCAGGTTGATGAACGGTTGCAGCGCAACCTGAATGCCCAGGGCCCGGGCGTCTCGGCCCACGACCCTACCGTTCCGATAGGCGTCCCGTCGGCTGAAGGTCGCGGCCAATCCCATCGTGCAGGTGAGCGCGGTGGCCCGCCGCCGAGTCAGCACCCCGGGCGGTCCGTCGGCGAACCGCAGCGCGCGCAGCCCGAGCGCCCGGTCGCCGGCGAGATAGCCCGCCTGGCCCTGGTAGCGTGCCGCCGCCTCACGCTCACCGTGCACCCTGCGAATCAGCTCGCGCAGCGGCATGCGGCGCAGAATATCGTTTACACGAGCAGAATTACCCAATGAAACGCCCGGCGCCAGGCCGAGAGCGCATGCCACGGCGAGGATCCAGCGGAACGATGGCCGTGCGGTGGCATTCATGGGACGGTGTCTCATAAGTGTAACCTATTGATGTGACCCATTAAATTTCGCGCCAATCCCAACAGCAGCATCGGCCGCCGCAGCCGATGCTGACGTCCGTCATCCCGTCCCTCTTGCCAGTGTAAACGATTGCATTAAAATTCGGCACGAGGGGCGGCCGGCCGGCCGCAGGGGAAAATATCCATGCAACTGACGAAACGTTCCTTGTTCCCATGGGTGAGTCTTGCGGCGCTGGGCGCGATCAGCAGCGTGGCGCTGGCACAGAACCCGGCGCGGGGTGTCGCCGGGCCGGGCGCATCCGGGCCGGCCGACATGCTGCAGGAAGTGATCGTGACCGCAGAGAAGCACCGGGAGAGCGCGCAGAAGACCGCGATTTCGATGAGTGTCTACAGCGGCGGGCAACTGCGCAGGCAGGGCGTCACCAGCATCCGGTCGCTGACCACCATCGATCCGAGCATCAACTTCACGACGCAGACCGGATCGGCTTACGTCGCGATCCGGGGCATCGCCAGCACCGATGTCACCGAAACCGGTGATCCGGCCGTGGCGATCTCGGAGGACGGGTTCTTTACGAACCGCTCGTACGATCTGTTCGCCTCGCTGTTCGATCTGCAGCAGATCGAGGTGCTGAAAGGACCTCAGGGGACACTTTACGGGCGCAATGCGGCCGGCGGCGTCATCAATATCATCACGCAGAAGCCGACGAAGAAATTCGGCGGCTATCTGACCGCGGACGCGGGGAACTATGGCGCGGAGCTGTTCGAAGGAGCGCTCAACGTCCCCCTGGGTGCTCACCTTCAGGCGCGTATTTCGGCCGAGTCCACCTACCATCAGGGTTATCGGCGCAATCCGGGCTTTGAAAACGGCGACAATGCGAACAACCGCGCGGTACGGCTGCAGCTGGCGTTTCAGCCGTGGGCCGGCTTCGACGGCTGGCTGGAGATCCAGCACTCGCAGGAGTCCGGCACCGGAGACGTGGCGTACACCGGGCCGCTCGGCACCAGCGGGCGCGGTGTGAGCGGCGGTGTCACGCCGGCGATCCCCTACGCGCGGGCGAGCGGCTTTCCGCTGTACGCGCCGTTCAGTCTCGGCATGACCGATACGCGTTATCAGTGGCGATTCATCCAGAAGGATCTGCCCGGCGGCCTGATGCTCACCTATCTGGGTGGTTACGACAGCGTGCAGTATCAGCACCAGACGGACTCGACTCTCTACCCGCAGACGGCCAATCCGCCGACACAGTTCATCCAGAACGAGAATCCCGGTACGCAGAACGAGGAAATCCGCTTGACCTCGGCGCCGGATTCCAGGCTGTTCTGGCAGGTGGGCGGATTTTACTTCCGCGAGCGCAACAGCCCGCTCTCGTCCGGACTGAAGGAGGAAGGCGGACCGTACAACGGGCTGTATCTCATCGATTTTCACTATGGCGTGCTCACCACGTCCGAAGCCGGCTTCGGGCAGGTGCAGTACAGTCTGACGCGCAAACTCAAGGTGTCGGCAGGCCTGCGGTATACCAGGGATCACAAGGCGCGCAACGGTAACGCGTACCTGAACTGCCCGATTGCGGGCATTCCGCCCTTCCTTTACGGCGCGCTCGGCTGCGTCGGGACGCCGCCGACGGTCGTGACGCCCGGAAATGGCAACATCACGGAGTCGAAGACGACCTATCACCTGGGTATCAACTGGTATCCGACCAGCGCCACCATGGTGTATGCGAAATACGATACCGGCTACAAGGCGGGCGGGTTCAATTCGAACGGTTCGGCGCCATCGGTCAATTACGGGCCGGAGACGGTCAAGTCCTTCGAGGTGGGCACCAAGAACACTCTGCTGCACCATCGGCTGGAGGCGGATCTGTCGCTGTTCGACATGAAGTACGATGGGTATCAGGCCAGCCAGTACACCCACGTGATCAGCGGCAGCGCCACCGGGGTGTTCAATGCCGGCAACGCCGATGACTATGGAGCAGAGGGACAGATCGCCTATCTGCTCACACCGCGGACCCGCTTCAACCTCAATGCCACCTGGTTGCACGCGAAGTTCATCAGCGGCAGCGCCGTCGATGCGAGCACGGGGCTGAGTACGCCGCTGTCCGGCGACTATCTGCCGAATGCGCCGGCGGCGTCGGCGACGGCTTCGCTGCAGCATACCCTGGACCTGCCGAACGGCGCGGCGCTCACCGCGCAGATCGACGGCAAATACCAGTCGAGATTCTATTTCGACATTTTCAATCATCCGGACACCTCGCAGCGCGCCTACGCCATGGGCGATGCCTCGCTGAC
>JAKAFQ010000507.1 GCA_021817875.1 Pseudomonadota bacterium | reverse complement strand
ACAGCGCGCTCGCCGCCTGCGTCGGGGTGTCCGGCAGCACCACCATCGGCCGGCGCTGCATGATCGCCGGGCAGGTGGGCATCGCCGGTCACCTGACGATCGGCGATGACGTGGTGATCACCGCGCGCACCGGGATCAGCCATTCCATCACCGCCCCCGGGGTATACTCCGGACACATTCCCCACGAAGAGGCCAGCACCTGGCGCCGGCTGGTCGGACGCTTCAAACGCCTCGAATCGCTTGCCACGCGGGTGAAGGCGCTCGAGCGCCGCCCCGCCGCGGGGCCGGACCGGGAACAGCACGATGACTGACCTGACGCAACTCGATATCCACGGCATTCTGCGGCTGCTGCCGCACCGCTATCCGTTCCTGCTGGTCGACCGGGTGCTCGAGTGGCAGCCCGGAAAGATGATCCGCGCGCTGAAGAACGTCACCTACAACGAGCCGTTCTTTACCGGCCACTTCCCGGAGCGGCCGGTGATGCCGGGGGTGATCATCATCGAGGCGCTGGCCCAGACCACCGGCATCCTCACCTTCCTCAGCTCCGAGACCGTTCCGGATGCCAACAGCCGCTTCTACTTCGTGGGCATCGACAAGGCGCGCTTCAGAAAGCCGGTCGAGCCCGGCGATCAGCTGATCCTCGAGGCCGAGGTCGAGCGCTGTCTGCGGGGCATCTGGAAATTCACCACCTGTGCGCGGGTCGGCGCGAGCGAAGTGGCGCAGGCGGAGATCATGGTGACGCCCGAGGCCGGCAAGTGATCGATCCGCACGCGGTGGTTTCGGCGCAGGCGGACCTCGCGCCCGATGTCACGGTGGGTCCGTTCAGCGTCATCGGGGCGCAGGTGCGCATCGGACCGGGCACGGTGATCGGCGCGCACGCGGTCATCAGCGGGCCGACCACGCTCGGCGCCGACAACCGCGTCTTTCCGTTCGCCTCGATCGGCGATGCGCCACAGGACAAGAAATACCGCGGCGAGCCCACCCGGCTCGAGATCGGCGACCGCAACGTGTTCCGCGAGAGCTGCACGGTCAATCGTGGCACGGCGCACGATCGCGGCGTGACCCGCATCGGCGACGACAATCTGTTCATGGCCTACTCGCACGTCGCTCACGACTGCAGCGTCGGCAGCAACGTGGTGTTCGCGAACTGCGCCGCGCTCGGCGGGCACGTGGAGATCGGCGACTGGGTCATTCTCGGCGGGCTGACGGCCGTGCATCAGTTCACCAAGGTGGGCGCCCACGCGTTTCTCGCCGGGGGTGCGATCGTCACGCGCGACGTGCCGCCCTATGTGATGGTGGCGGGAAATCCCGCCGTGCCGCACGCGGTCAACACCGAGGGGTTGAAGCGGCGCGGCTTCGACGCCGCCCAGATCCGCGGCATTCGCGAGGCCTACCGGGTGCTGTACCGCAGCGAGCTGCGCCTGAGCGAGGCGCTCGAGCGGCTCGAGGCGCTCGGCGCCGGGCGGCCCGAGGTGCGGCTGTTCGTCGAGTTCCTCCGCCGCTCGGAACGCAGCATCGTGAGATGACCGCAGCGGGCAGGAGCGCGACGGCACAGAGCATTCTCGCGGCCATGAACGCCTCGTCCGGGGAGCCGGGATTCGAGCGGCCGCTGCGCGTCGGGATGGTCGCCGGGGAGACCTCCGGAGATCAGCTCGGCGCGGCGCTGATCGCGGCGCTGCGCGAGCGGGTGCCGCAGCTGCAGTGCTTCGGCGTCGCCGGTCCGAAGATGTGCGCCGCCGGCTGCGAGGCCTGGGCGGGCGCCGAGGAGCTCGCGGTGATGGGCCTCGCGGAAGTGCTGCATCACCTGCCGCGTCTGCTGAGGCTGCGCGCCGCGCTGCGGCGGCGTTTCCTCGCGGCCCGCGCCGATGTGTTCATCGGCATCGATGCGCCGGAGTTCAATCTCGGCCTGGCCGCCCGACTGCACCGCGGGGGCCTGAAAACCGTGCAGTATGTCAGCCCGCAGGTGTGGGCCTGGCGTCAGGGCCGGGTGCGCCGGATCGGGCGGGCCTGCGACCTGGTGTTGTGTCTGTTGCCGTTCGAGACGGCGTTCTACGCCGAGCACGGCGTGCGCGCGGTGTTCGTCGGCCATCCGCTCGCCGATCAGATCCCGCTCGATGTGGATCGCGGGGCGGCGCGGCGCTCGCTCGGGATCGCGCCGTCGGAGACGGTCATCGCGCTGCTGCCGGGCAGCCGGGTGGGGGAGATCGAGCGGCTGGGCCGGGATTTCATCGGCGCGGCCGCGTGGCTGTCCGAGCGGCGGCCCGGGTGGCGGTTCCTCGCGCCCATGGCCACGGCGCGGGCGCGTGAGGTCTTTCAGAGGAAACGCTCGGAAGCGATTGATGTTCCCGAGATTACGGTCCTCGACGGCCAGGCGCAGCAGGTGTTGGCCGCCTGCGATGGGGCCATCGTCGCCTCCGGAACCGCTACACTGGAAACGCTGCTGTCACGCCGTCCGATGGTCGTCGCGTATCGACTGGGGGCGCTCACGGCATTCCTGCTGCGCAGGCTGCGCCTGGTCAAGGTGCCGTACTTCTCGCAGCCGAACCTGCTCGTCGGCCGCGCCCTGGTGCCGGAGCTGGTGCAGGAGGCGGTGAGCGCCGAGGCCCTCGGCGCGGCGTTGCTCGGGCGGCTGTCCGATGAGCCCTACCGGGCCGAGCTCGCCGCCGAGTTCGACCGGGTGCACCGGCAGCTGCGCAGGGGAGGCGCCGCACGGGCGGCGCAGGCCATTATCCAATGCGTTCGGGGAGCCACGGTGAGCGAGGAGAGCGGCAGGTGAGCGGCACCGCTGAGGCCCGTGAGGGCGGGCCGGCGCGGATCGCCGGAGTCGATGAGGCCGGGCGCGGGCCTCTGGCCGGACCGGTGGTGGCCGCCGCGGTGATTCTCGATCCGCAGCGGCCCATCGAGGGCCTCGCCGATTCGAAGCAGCTGCCGGAGCGCGAGCGCAATCGGCTCGCGGGCCTCATTCGCGAGCGCTCGCTCGCCTGGGCGGTCGCGGCGAGCGAACGCGAAGAGATCGACGCGCTCAACATCCTGCAGGCGACGCTGCTCGCCATGAGCCGCGCGGTGCACGCGCTGGCGCTTCGCCCGACGCATGTGC
Organism: Pseudomonadota bacterium; assembly: GCA_021817875.1. Next base: position 635 of record JAKAFQ010000507.1, on the reverse strand, counting down.
GGGTCGATGGCAATCGCGCGCCGCGGCTCGAGGATCCGGCCTGCCGCGTCGAGACCGTCATCCGCGGTGATGCGACGGTGGCGGCGATCAGCGCCGCCTCGATCCTCGCCAAGGTGCATCGCGATGCGCTGATGGTGGCGCTCGATGCAACCCACCCGGGGTACGGCTTCGCGGCGCACAAAGGCTATGGCACCGCGGCGCACCTCGAGGCGCTGCGCCGCCTCGGCCCCTCGCCGCAGCACCGCCTGTCGTTCGCGCCGGTGCGGGCGGCGATGGAGCGCAGCGTGTGACCCGGTCGCGGACGGCCCGGGCGCGACGCTCCCCGGTGGAAAGGGGCGCGTGCGGTGAATAGCTTCGTCCATCTGCGACTGCACACCGAGTACTCGCTGATCGACAGCGTGGTGCGCGTGCCCGAGCTCATCGAGGCGGTGGCCGCGGCCGGCATGCCCGCGGTCGCGGTCACCGACCAGAGCAACCTGTTTGCGATGGTGAAGTTCTATCGCGCGGCGCTCGAGCGCGGCGTCAAACCGATCATCGGGGTCGATCTGCACGTGCGCGAGAGCCCCGAGCAGCCGCCGACGCGCATCGCGCTGCTGTGCCAGTCGCAGGTGGGCTATCGCAATGTGACGCGGCTG
>JAKAFQ010000506.1 GCA_021817875.1 Pseudomonadota bacterium | reverse complement strand
TTCCGATCTCGTGACTAACGTCGTTCGAACATCCAAACAGCTTGCTGCCACGCTGCGCCGCTACAGGCGACAAAAAGGCTTCACGCAGCTTGCTCTGGGCCACTTGATGCATGCCCGTCAGGCAACCGTCTCCAAATTGGAGAGCGGAGAACGGGGTACGCAGATTGGCATTCTAATCGACGCCCTGACGGCTTTAGACCTTGAACTTGTGATCAGGCCCCGCACACAGGCCACGACGGACGACGTCGAAGAGCTGTTCTGATGGCCCGTACAGCCACTCACCCGCCCCTTCACGTGTATCTCAACGGGCGGCTCGTCGGTCACCTTCGACGCGCAACTAGCGGCGCAATCGACTTCACTTACGATTCCACCTGGCTCGAATGGGATAGCGCGATCCCGGCTTCTCTCTCGTTACCTCTCCGCGAAGATCGGTACATCGGCGCTCCAGTCATTGCCGTCTTTGAAAACCTACTCCCTGACAATGATGACATTCGAAGACGACTCGCAAAGCGAGCGCACGCGGATGGCTCTGACGCCTACAGCCTGTTAGCGGCAGTCGGTCGCGATTGCGTCGGCGCACTCCAGTTCATACCTGACGGCGAGGAGGTCAAAAGAGCCGCAGAGGTAACTGCGCGCGCAGTCACCGACTTGGAAATTGCAGAACGCATTAGTCATTTAACACGCAATCCGCTCGGCATCGGCGAAGATGATCGCGAATTCCGGATTTCAATAGCTGGAGCACAGGAAAAGACCGCCCTGCTCTACTGGAAGGACAAGTGGCATGTTCCGCACGGCGCCACGGCAACCACGCATATTCTCAAGCCCCAAATTGGCCACCTTCCCAGCGGGATCGACTTATCGAACAGCGTAGAGAATGAATATCTGTGCTTGGAATTGGTCCGTGCGCTCGGTCTTGCTGCCGCGAAATCCGTCATAAAGGACTTCGCAGACAAGCGCGCGCTTGTAATTGAACGTTTCGACCGATTGTGGACGAAGAACAGTCGGCTCCTACGGATTCCCCAGGAAGATTGCTGCCAAGCTCTCTCCGTGCCACCGTCCCGCAAGTACGAATCGGAGGGCGGTCCCGGAATTTGCGATCTCGTCGAGCTTCTTAAGGGCAGCGATGTACCCGAGGAGGATCAGAAGACGCTGTTCAAAGCGCAGGTCATCTTCTGGCTGCTTGGTGCAACCGATGGGCACGCAAAAAATTTCAGCATTCGGCTTGCGTCCGGCAGTCGATACCGTCTGACACCGATTTACGACGTTGTTTCCGCACAGCCGAGCTTTGATGCGAAGCAAATCCGTTTCAACAAAATGAAAATGGCCATGGCGATTGGACGGAACCGACACTACGTCGTACACACAATTGCGGGTCGGCACTTTGTCGAAACCGGCGATCACTGCGGCTTACCTGCCACACTCGTGCGCACCGTACTCGACGAAATTCGTGATACGGGGAAGGACAGCATCAATGCGGTGATTGCCGGTCTGCCCGACGCGTTCCCAGCCGCAGTTGCCGAATCGATTTCGGCAGGAGCGAAACGCCGGATTGATCTGCTCTAAAGAGAGAAAAACGCCGCAAATCTCCCGCACTGTCGATCGTGCGGTCGGGAGGATGCGTGCAAGTGGCTGAAAATACTGGTGGAAAGGGAGGGACTCGAACCCTCGACCCCGGCATTATGAGTGCCGTGCTCTAACCGGCTGAGCTACCTTTCCACACGAATTCCTCCGCGCCGGTCCATCCTGCGGGAAGCAGTGCCCTGCTCAAGAGGACGCGCATTGTCCTTGGCCTACGGCCGGGGTGTCAACCGCGGCGCCGCCAGACGCTGCGGCGCCCATCCGCTGCGGATGAGGCGGCCCCGGCGCGATCCTCGGCACCGGACGGTTATGCCCGAGGAAAGCTCCTGCTCACACATTGAACCGAAAATGCACCACGTCGCCTTCCTGCATGATGTATTCCTTGCCCTCCAGGCGCAGCTTCCCGGCCTCCCGGGCCCCGCCTTCGCCCTTGCAGGCGACGAAATCCGCATAGCCGATCACCTCGGCGCGGATGAAGCCCCTCTCGAAATCGGTGTGGATCACCCCGGCGGCCTGAGGCGCCGTTGCGCCCACGGGCACCGTCCAGGCGCGGACTTCCTTCGGTCCCGCCGTGAAGAAGGTCTGCAGCCCGAGCAATCGGTACCCGGCACGGATCACCCGGTCCAGGCCGGGCTCCTCGAGCCCGAGCTCGGCCAGGAATCCACTGCGGTCCGCGGCATCCAGCTGGGCAATCTCCGCCTCGATGGCCGCGCACACCGGCACCACGACCGCCGCCTCGGCGGCCGCCCGCTGCTCGACCGGCTCCAGCAGCCGATTGCCCTGGAAACCGCCTTCGGCCACGTTGGCCACGTACATGACCGGCTTCGCGGTCAACAGTTGCAGCTCCCGGATGTCCCGGCGTTCTTCGGTGCTCAACCGCATGGCGCGCACGGGCTTCACCTGATCCAGGTGCGCCTTCACACGTTCAAACAGCGCCTTCTTCCTCAAGGCGTCCTTGTCTCCACCCTTCCCGGCCTTGGTGGCCCGCTCCACGCCCTTCTCGACTGTCGCCAGATCCGCGAGCGCGAGCTCGGTATCGATGACCTCGATGTCAGCCAGCGGATCGACCTTGCCCGCGACGTGCACGATGTCGGTGCTCTCGAAGCAGCGTACGACGTGAGCGATCGCGTCCACCTCGCGGATGTGGGACAGGAACTGGTTGCCCAGCCCCTCGCCCTTCGAGGCGCCGGCCACCAGGCCCGCGATGTCGACGAATTCCACCGTTGCCGGCACGATCTGCTGCGGATGCACGATCCCCGCCAGAGCCTCCAGCCGCGGATCGGGTACCGGAACGATGCCGACGTTCGGATCGATGGTGCAGAACGGGTAGTTCGCCGCAGCCGCATTCTGGGCCTGCGTCAGCGCATTGAACAACGTCGACTTACCGACGTTCGGCAAGCCTACGATGCCGCAGCGAATCGCCATGAACTGGACTCCTATGTCCGGCCTCAGGCCGGTCGTACTGGGGGATCAGCGTTGCCGCGGGCGTGCAGGCGATTCATCGCCTTCTGGGCACCCTCGAGCAACATCACGGGCACGGCTTCGGCGGCCGCGCTCACCGCCTCCTGAATCAGTCCCGCCTCGGCCTGCGGCGGTCGGCCGAGCACGTAATCGAGTACGGCGGAGCGTTCGCGCGGATGCCCGATGCCGATCCGCAGCCGCCAGAAAGCCTCACCGAGCCGTGCGATCACATCACGCAGACCATTGTGGCCGCCGGCCCCGCCGCCCTGCTTCAACCGCACCACTCCGGGCGGGAAGTCGAGCTCGTCATGGGCCACCAGGATCGTTTCAGGCTCGATCCGGTAGAAACCCGCCAGGCTCTGCACCGAGCCGCCGCTCAGGTTCATGTAGGTCATCGGCTTCAGCAGCCATACCTCCTGATCGGCGATGCGCGTGCGTGCCACCTCTCCCTGGTGGCGGGACTCGCGACGAAAGCCCGCACCCGTCCACCGCGCGAGCTCTTCGACGAACTGGAAGCCCGCGTTATGTCGGGTCCACACATAGGAGGGGCCGGGATTCCCCAGCCCCACCACGAGCCGCAACGGTGTGCCCGGCATGGACCGCTACAGTTACTTCTTGCCGCCTTCCTTCTTCTCGTCGCCCTTCTTGGCCTCCGCGGCCGGCGCCGCGGCCGGCGCTGCGGCCGGCGCAGCCG
>JAKAFQ010000505.1 GCA_021817875.1 Pseudomonadota bacterium | reverse complement strand
TCGATGGCGGCAACTCGTACTACGTCGATGACATTCGTCGCGCGCAGACGCTCTGCGCCCAGGGCATCCACTATGTGGATGTCGGCACGAGCGGTGGCGTGTGGGGCCTCGAGCGCGGCTACTGCATGATGATCGGTGGTGAGCAGGCGGCGGTGAAGCGGCTCGATCCGCTGTTTGCGACCCTCGCTCCCGGCATCGGGGTCATTGCGCGCACGCCCGGCCGCCAAGGGGCGCCGGGCAGCGCCGAGCAGGGCTATCTGCACTGCGGTCCGAATGGCGCCGGCCACTTCGTCAAGATGATCCACAACGGCATCGAGTACGGCATCATGGCCGCGTATGCCGAGGGGCTCGGCATCCTGCGGGCGGCCAACGTCGGCAAGCGCGCGACGCAGGTCGATGCGGAGACGACGCCGTTGCGCGATCCGCAGCACTACCAGTACGACCTGAACCTGCCGGACATCGCCGAGGTCTGGCGGCGCGGCAGCGTGATCGCCTCGTGGCTACTCGACCTGACGGCAGGCGCGCTGTGCAGCGACCCGCAGCTTGCCCGCTTCGCCGGTCACGTGTCCGACTCCGGCGAGGGCCGCTGGACCATCAAGGCCGCGATCGACGAGGGCCAGCCGGCACCGGTGCTGACGACCGCGCTCTATGAGCGCTTCAGCTCGCGCGGCGAGGCGGATTTCCAGGCGAAGATCCTCTCGGCGATGCGTTACGGCTTCGGCGGACATCTGGAGAAGCCCGAAAAATGAGTCACGGCCACAGGAGTTTCCCGTGAACGATACGCATAGCGACGCACTGGTGTTCTTCGGGGCCACCGGCGACCTGGCGCACAAGAAGATCTTCCCGGCGCTGCAGGCGATGATCAAGCGCGGCACGCTCGAGGTGCCGGTGATCGGGGTGGCCAAGGCCGGGTGGGGGATCGAGCAGCTCCGCGAGCGCGCGAAGGACAGCCTGGAGAAGCATGGCGGCGGCGTCGACCCGGAAGCGTTTGCCAAGCTGACCTCGCTCCTGTCGTACGTGGATGGCGACTATGCCGACCCCGCGACGTTCCAGGCGCTGCGCAAACTGCTCGGTACCGCGCGCCGGCCGGCGCACTACCTCGCCATCCCGCCGTCGCTGTTCGGCAAGGTGGTCGAGCAGCTCGCGCAGGCCGGATGTACGCAGGATGGCACCCGGGTGGTGGTGGAGAAGCCCTTCGGCCGGGATCTGCAGTCGGCGCGTGCGCTCAACCAGATCCTGCTCGGCTCGTTCGACGAGGAGCACATCTTTCGCATCGACCACTACCTCGGCAAGCGGCCGGTGCACAACATGGTCTTCTTTCGTTTCACCAACGCACTGCTCGAGGCGTTCTGGAACCGCGATTACATCAAGAGCGTGCAGATCACGATGGCCGAGAGCTTCGGCATCCAGGGACGCGGGGCGTTCTACGATCCGATCGGCACGGTGCGCGACGTCGTGCAGAACCACCTGTTCCAGGTGCTGGCCAACCTCGCCATGGAGCCTCCGGCGCGCACCGACAGCGAGTCGATCCGCGACGAGAAGGTGAAGGTGCTCAAGGCGATCCCGGCGGTGACGCCCGCCGACCTGGTGCGTGGCCAGTTCCACGGCTATCTCGATGAGCCGGGCGTCGCGGCGGGATCGCGGACCGAGACCTTCGCCGCGCTGCGCCTGTCGCTCGACAATTGGCGCTGGCAGGGGGTGCCGTTCTACATCCGCGCCGGCAAATCGCTGCCCGTGACCTGCACCGAGGTGGTGGCGCATCTGCGCCGGCCGCCGGCGGTGTATCCGGGCTGCACGCCGCAGCACGATTACTTCCGCTTTCGGATCAGTCCGCAGAACGAGATGGCCATCGGCCTGAACGTCATGGACGATGCCGAGCTCGGCATCGGCCAGACGAACGAATTGCTGGCGAGCCGGCACGAGGGCGGCAACGAGAAGGACGCCTACGAGCGGGTGCTCACCGATGCCATGGCGGGCGACCGCACGCTGTTCGCGCGTGAGGACTACGTGGAGGAGGCCTGGCGCATCGTCGATCCGGTGCTCAAGGCCGACACGCCGGTGCATCCCTACGAGCCCGGAACCTGGGGGCCGCCGCAGGCGTCCCAGGTGGCCCCGCCGGAGGGCTGGTACGATCCCGATGTATCGGTTTAACGGCACCTACGGTCGTTGAGCGCGCTGCACAGCGCGCGACGGGACGTCCGCCGGGGCTAGTTCGTCTCGAACAGTCCGCGCAGGCGCGCCGGCTCGCAGCGCAGATACTGATTCGGCGCGTGCACGTGCGCGCCGAGGTGCGCCGCGGCGTGCCACGGCCAGCGCGGGTCGTAGAGAATCGTGCGCGCCAGAGCGACCAGGTCTGCATCGCCCGTGGCGACGATCGTCTCGGCCTGCTCGTAACCGGTGATCAGGCCGACGGCGACCACCGGCATGCGCACGGCGGCTTTGACGGCGCGCGCGAGCGGCACCTGGTAGCCGGGCCCGACGGGGATCCGCTGAGCCGGGTGCAGCCCGCCGCTCGAGACGTGGATCGCATCGCAGCCGAGTTCCTGCAATCGACCGGCGAGCGCGATGGTCTGCTCGAGATCCCAGCCGCCCTCCACCCAGTCGCTTGCCGAGACGCGCACCGAAACCGGCCGGTCGTCGGGAAACGCTTCGCGAACGGCCGCGAAGACTTCCAGCGGAAAGCGCAGCCGATTTTCCAGCGACCCGCCGTATTCGTCGGTCCGCTGGTTGGCCAGAGGGGAGAGGAACTGGTGCAGCAGGTAACCGTGCGCCGCATGGATCTGCACCGCATCGAGGCCGATGCGCCCGGCCCGGCGCGCGGCGGCCGCAAACGCATCGCGCACCGTGCGTAAACCGTCGCCATCGAGTGCGGCCGGGGGCGTCTGTCCCGCGGCGAACGGCAGCGCCGAGGGGGCAACGGTCTGCCAACCATTCGGATCCGTCGGTGCGAGTTGATGTCCGCCCTTCCAAGGCGCTTCGGTCGAGGCCTTGCGGCCGGCATGCGCGAGTTGCACCGCGATGGGCATCGTGGACCAGCGGCGGATCCGTTCCACGGTGCGGCCCATCGCGGACTCGGTTTCCTCGTCCCACAGACCCACATCGCCGTAGGTGATGCGGCCTTCGGGCCGCACGGCGGTAGCCTCGATCGTGAGCAGCGCGGCCCCGCAGAGTGCGAGCTGGCCGAGGTGGATCAGATGCCAGTCGCTCATGCAGCCGCGCTCGGCGGAGTACTGGCACATGGGTGCGATCACGACCCGGTTGACGAGCTCGAGATTGCGAACGCGCAGCGGTGTGAACAGAACGGGTGTATGCATCGGGGAACGACCTGTTCGCGGGTGCCCTTGATCGGCTCCGCGGTCGGGGCAAATCATAGCAGCGCGCGCTGCGCCGCTCGAGTCGGCGCGGGCGTGGAGACGCAGATCAGCGCCGCGCGCGGTGCTCGCGGTCTTGTTCGCGCGCGATGACCTCGGTCAGGGCCGCCGCGTCGGCCGCCAGCCGCCGCAGCAGGTCGTCCAGAGAAACGATGCCGGCGAGCTTGCCGTCGTCGTCGAGCATCGGAACGCGCCGCACGCCATGCGCGCGCATCCGCTCGAGGGCCTGCTCGACCTCCTCGGAGGCGCGCGCGATGACCAGCGGTACACGCATGATCTCGCGCAGGGTCACCTTGGCCGGATCGCGATCCCTGGCGAGCACCTCGACGACGATGTCCCGGTCGGTGACGATGCCGATGGGGGTGCC
>JAKAFQ010000504.1 GCA_021817875.1 Pseudomonadota bacterium | reverse complement strand
CACGGGCGCGCTCGTGATCGGGCGCGAGCCCGGTCATGACCAGCATCTCCGCCACCAGCGCGAAAACCACCTCCTGCAACCTGGGTTCGCGGTCCCTGCCCTCGAGGAACGCAAGTGATTCGGCAATTTCGAGCGAATTGCCGACCGTCCAACCAAGCGTCTGCGACATGTCGGTGATCACCGCATGGGTTTGCATCCCGGTCGTTGCCGCTACGCCGATAATGCTGCGCGCGAGCAACCGCGCATCCTCCATCTTCTCCATGAACGCACCGGAACCGGTCTTGATGTCCATCACCAGCGCATCGTTGCCTGCAGCAATCTTCTTCGACAGGATCGACGCGGTGATGAGCGGAGTCGACTCTACTGTCGCGGTCACGTCCCGTATCCCGTAAAGACGCCGGTCCGCCGGCGCCAAATCATCTGTCTGACCAATGATGGCGCACCCGACCGAGCCAACCACGCGGCGGAACTCATTCACCGGCGGCATCGAACTATAGCCGGGCACAGCATCGAGTTTATCGAGCGTGCCTCCCGTGTGCCCGAGGCCGCGTCCGGCAATCATCGGCACGAAGCAACCGCACGCGGCGGCGAGCGGTGCCACTAGAAAGCTGACCTTATCCCCGATTCCGCCGGTGGAGTGCTTGTCGATGACCGGTCCGCAATCGCGCAGCTCGTCCCAGCGCATGCGGCGGCCGGAATTGGCCATGGCCAGTGTCAAGGCACCGGTCTCGGCAAAGTCCATAGAGCGGAAGTACACCGCCATGGCAAACGCGGCCACTTGCTCAGCAGGAAGCGAGGAATCCGCGAGGCCCTGGACGAACGCATCGATCTCTTCGCTCGTCAGTGACTCCCCGTCGCGCTTCTTTCGAATGACATTCTTGAAAATCATCGTCCGCTCCTCCCGCTCCCCCGAAACGCCACAACGGCGATGCCGCTGGCACGCATGCGGGCGCCGGGGGGCAGCGCCCGCATGCGTGCCGCCGCTCCGCGCCCCACCGCGCCTTCGCGACAGACTCCCCTTCCGGGGTCCGCCACTTGCGACGGACGATCAGAAGGACGCGGTAACCATTAGTGTCTAATTGCCAGGCGGCTCTCTTGCGCCTGATGCGCCGCAGCAGCGGGATCGCGCAATCCAACACACGACGTGGTGTAGAATCTGTTAAACGATAAACCTGCCACTGTTAGTCACCTCAGAAGCGCCCGATTCGAGACAGATACCGCCGCGCACCGTCTCGGTCGCAACCCGGCCACGCGATTGGGCGCCTCGAGGAGCGCCCGCAGTAGATCGACTCCCGCTGCGCCGCAGTTCCTCAGGCAGAATCCCCATAGGGTAGCCAGATATTCTTGATCTGCGTCGCGTGCCGAAGGAACGTCCGTCCTTCGCCAAGCCGCGCAGACATCCAGTCCCGGGAACGGCCGTGATTCACCCAGGTCCGCTTGATCGTCGCGGCGGCGCATTCTTCCACCCGCTTGCTGCCCTCTCTGGATCCGAAGTACCAGAGACAATCGACTTGATCGTGAAGCGCGAGGGTTTCCGCGAGCGACTCACGCTCTCCGGTCACGATATTCACGGCGCCGCCAGACACGTCGGAGGTCTCAAGCACCTGACACAGATCCAGCGCCGGCAATGGCATGCGCTCCGATGGGACAATGATGCACCGGTTGCCCATTGCGATCACCGGCGCCAACAGCGAGACGAAACCGAGCAGGGGATATTCATCGGGGCAGATCACCCCCACCACTCCGATCGGCTCCGGCACCGCGAGCGCCACGTTTCGCACTGGCGGCGTGTGCACCAGCCCGTCGTACTTGTCAGCCCATCCGCCGTAAGCGAACAGACGGTCAATCGCCGATTCGACCTCGCTCCGGCATTGCGTCGCCCGTCGACCCGTGAGGCTCCTCAGGCGCCGCGTGAACTCCTCGCGCCGCAACGCGAGGTTCTCGGCGATGTAGAACAGGATCTGACTGCGAAGGTATGCCGTCGCGTCGGACCATCGGGTCGCCAGAAACGCGGCCTCCACCGCGTCACGAATATCCTTGCGATTGCCGCTCGCGGCCCAGGCCGCAATTCGCCCCCGGGAATCGGTCACCGGATACGACCGGCCGCCATCGGGCCGGCACTGCTTGCCGCCGATGTAATGCTTGAGCGTGCGGTCGATCTCGGCTCCGGCGGCCGGGTCGGCGAGCGCCGGCGAGCCGCCCTCCATGGCCTGCGCGAGCACACGCCCCGAACGCTCTGTCGCCGAGCCAGCGCCAGAGGCTGCCGGATCGGATCCCTGGCTGGAAGTCTCCCCGTCAGAACTCTCACGCCATGCGTCCCGCTCCCGCAGGTAATCCAGCATTCCCTCGAGTCCACCCTCGCGCCCGAAGCCGCTCTCGCGAACGCCGCCGAAACCACAGGCCGCATCGAACTGGTTGGTCGTATTGATCCATACCACGCCGGCCTTGAGCTTCACCGCCAGCTCCAGCGCCCTATTGATATTTTCCGTATAGAGCGTTGCGGCGAGCCCATAACGGGTATTGTTTGCGAGCTCCACCGCCTCTTGCAGAGTACGGAAACTGGCAGTCGCGAGTACCGGCCCGAACACCTCCTCGCGCCAGACAATATTCGCCGTTGAGACGTCAGTCAGCAGCGTGGGCGGGAAATAAGCGCCCCTCGCCGGCAGCGGAATATCCGGCTGCCACACGGTGGCTCCCTGCGCCTGCGCCTGCTCGACAAAGCCCTGTACCCGCTTGCGGTGCGTCGGCGTAATGAGCGCGCCCATGTCGACCGCCTTGTCGAGGGGATCACCGATGCGCAGGTGAGTCAGGCGTGTCTTGATCTTGTGCACCAGGCTGTCGAGCACGCTCTCCTCGACGATGAGACGGGAACCGGCGCAGCAGACCTGCCCTTGATTGAACCAGATCGCGTCGATCAGGCCTTCGACGGCGGCATCGAGATCCGCATCTTCCAGCACAACGAACGGTGACTTCCCTCCGAGCTCGAGCGTCAACGACTTGCCCGTGCCTGCTGTGCTGCGACGGATGATCCTGCCGACTTCCGTGGATCCCGTGAATGCGATCTTCGCAATGCCCGGGTGCGCCACGATTCGCTCGCCCACGCGCCCGTCCCCGGTGAGAATATTGACGACGCCCGGAGGGACTCCGGCGTCCGCGCACAGGCTGGCAAAGAACAAAGCCGTGAGACTGGTGTCTTCGGCCGGCTTGAGCACCACGCAGTTGCCCGCAGCCAGAGCCGGCGCGATCTTCCAGGCCAGCATGAGCAGCGGGAAATTCCATGGAATAATCTGGCCCACCACGCCGAGAGCCTCGTGATGGGGCAACTCGTGCTCGATGAGCTGCGCCCAACCGGCGTGATAGGTGAAGTGGCGGCTCGCCAGCGGGATGTCTAGATCACGCGTTTCGCGAATCGGCTTGCCGTTGTCGAGTGACTCCAGGACGGCAAAGAAACGGCTGTGCTTCTGGATGAGGCGCCCGAGGGCGTACAGCACCCGCGCGCGCGTGCCGGACGAGGCGGACCAGGCCGGAAAGGCCGCCTGCGCGCACGCGACGGCATCGTCAACGTCCTGAGCACAGCTCTGGGTCAGGCTCGAGAGTTGCTCGCCGGTCGCTGGGTTAATGCAGGGTATCTTTTCACCCCGCTCATGAGAAGCCCGCCATTCGCCGCCAACGAACAGCGGGAACCCGTCCGGGTGAGCCGCCAGCCAGCCGCGTACGGCGCCCGTCTCTTCCGGTGCCGGACCGTAACTCAGGTTG
>JAKAFQ010000503.1 GCA_021817875.1 Pseudomonadota bacterium | reverse complement strand
TGTTTTAAGATCATTACGATAACCAGATTAAAGAGCGGCATCTATGACTCGAACACCGTCGGGACGCGCACTTCAAATTGTTGATTTTTCGCAAGCGACACTGAGAAGACCTGGCTTTTGGGACGAGAGATCCGCCGCTTCTCCGCGATCGGAGACCGCACCTTGCTGCAGATAGTCATTCAAGGCCGAGGCGGCCAAGGCGCACAAACGGCGGGCAACCTGCTGGCGACAGCGTTCTTCGCCGAGGGGCGCGAGGTGCAGTCCTTCGCGAGCTACGGCGGCGCGAGACGCGGTACGCCCGTGAGTTCCTTCATTCGCGTTGACGACCGGCCGATCCGTTTGCGCTGCGACATCGTGCAGGCCGACGCGATCCTATGCTTCGACGCGAGCCTGCTCGAGGGTCGGTTGCTCGAGACAGCCCGGCCGGACACGTTGATCGTCGTCAACTCGTCGAGGACGCCCGAGCAATACGCCGAGCAACTGCCGGGCTACCGGGTGATTCCCGTCGACGCCATCGCGATTGCGCGCCGTCACGGCTTGGGACGGATCGTCAATTCCGCACTGCTCGGCGCGTTTGCGCGCGCGATCGACGCACCAAAGCTAGAGGTGCTCACCCGCGCACTCGGCGAGGGCGCCCCGAAACTGCGCGACGAGAACATCGCGACCTGCGAAGAGGGCTACCGGTGGATGGAAGTGCAACTGCAGAGGGTAGCGGCTTGAATGCGAAAGATGCGGTTCCGAACACCTGGACCACCGGCCTTACCGAGGTGTTCAAGACCGGCACTTGGCGAGCCGCGTTGCCGCAGCACATTCACGCCCCGTCACCGTGCCACGCGGCCTGCCCTGTGAACGGCGACATTGCCGACTGGATCGGCCGTGCCCGGGCGCGTGACTGGCACGGCGCTTGGCAGATCCTCACCCGTCACAATCCCTTTCCCGCAGTGGCCGGGCGCATCTGTCATCATCCTTGCGAGGCCGCCTGCAATCGCCGCGGCTTGGATGGATCGCTCGCGATCTGCCGAGTAGAGCGCTATGTCGGCGATACGGCGCTCGCGCAGGGGTGGGCGTTTTCGGATATCGAAGCGCCACGCAAGGAGCGGATCGCGATCGTGGGCGGGGGACCCTCGGGACTATCGGCGGCGTTTCATCTGCGAAGACGCGGTTATGCCGTCACGTTGTTTGAATCCCGCCCAGAACTCGGCGGACTGATGCGCTACGGCATTCCGGCGTATCGCCTCGCGCGATCCGTGCTCGATGGCGAGATCGCGCGCCTCGTGGCGCTGGGGATCGACGTGCGCTGCGGTCAATCGATTGATACATCCGAGGATTTCGAGCGCCTGCGCAGCGGATTCGACGCAGTGTACCTGGCGATCGGCGCTCGCTGCCAACAGCGCCTGCCGCGGCTCGATTACACCCGACCTTGGGTATTGGACGGCGCGGACTATCTGGCGCGGACGAACTCCGGCGCGCCCCCCGCGCTCGGTAAGCGCGTGGTCGTGATCGGCGGCGGAAGTGCCGCGATCGATGTCGCACGCAGCGCGCGGCGCGCCCGACACGAGGTCACGATCGTTGCACTTGAAGGTGCGTCGCAGTTGCCTGCGCAGCGCGAAGAAGTTGCCGAAGCGATCGAGGAAGGAGTTGCGCTGATCGACGGAGCGATGCTAACCGGGGTTGTAGACACAGGAACTGCAGGCCTCGCGTTCGAATGCGTGCGTGTGCGCTTCGAGGCCGGTGCGCAGCGCGGACAATTCACGGTGACCCCGGTCGCGGACAGTCACTTCTCGCTCGTGGCAGATGCCATCATCACCGCGATCGGGCAGAGCCCGGACCTCGCGCCGCTGCGACCCGCGTTCAAGGCCGACGGCGCACTGCTCGAGGTCGATGAATATCAGGCAACGAGCGTCGAGGGCGTATATGCCGGGGGCGACGTTGCGAGCATGGCGCGCTTCGTGACCGAGGCGATCGGCATGGGCAAACGCGCCGCACGCGAGATCGACCGCACGTTGCGCGGGAGTGTGCAACGCGCGGATCGCAACGACCACGCTGCTGGTGCATCTGCCAACGCAGAGCCCATCGTCGAGTTCTCGGCGATCAACGAGTTCTATTACCCACGGCAGGCACGGGCGCCTGAGCATCGGCTGGATGCCGCACAGCGACTCGCCAGCGTCGCAGAGGTTCAGATCGGCTTTGAAGTGGAGCAAGCGCTCGCGGAAAGCGAACGGTGTTTCTCCTGCGGCACCTGCATCCAGTGCGACAACTGCGTTCACTACTGTCCCGATCTCGCGGTGAAACGTGAGGCCAGCGGCTATGTGGTGCTGACCGACTACTGCAAGGGCTGCGGCATCTGCGTCAAGGAGTGCCCGACAGGCTCAATGAAGATGATCGAGGAGGCGCGGTGAACGCGCACGGTGCAATGCTCGCACAGGAGACACCGGTGCTCTTGACCGGCAACCATGCGGTCGCCTGGGCGGCTCGCCTGGCAAGACCCAAGGTGGCTCCGCTCTATCCAATCACACCGCAAACGCCGATTCTCGAGAAGCTCACCGAATTCCAGGCCGACGGCGAGTTCGACGCCGAGGTCATCACGCCCGAGTCCGAGCACTCGGTGATGGCCGCCTGCATCCCGGCCTCGCTGGCGGGAGTTCGGGTATTTACGGCGACGGCCTCGCAGGGCCTGCTGCTGATGCACGAACTGCTCCACTACGCGAGCGGCGCGCGGGCACCGATCGTGATGGCCAATGTCAACCGTACGCTTGCATCGCCCTGGGCGTTCTGGCCCGATGAGACCGACAGTCTCGCTCAGCGCGACACCGGCTGGATTCAGTACTACGTGGAGAGCGCGCAGGAGTCGCTCGACACGGTGATCCAGGCGTTTAGGGTCGCCGAGCGGGTGCTGCTGCCGGTCATGGTGAACCTCGACGCGTTTTACGTATCGCACGCGCTTGAGCCGGTGCGCGTGCCGACGCAGGCGCTGGTTGATGAATTCTTGCCGCCGTACACCGCCCCCCATCGCCTCGACACCGCGAAAGTCGAGTCCTGGGGCAATGTCGTGACGCAGGACATGTATTATCGCCATCGCCGTGCCCTCGGCGAGTCGATGGACCAAGTCTACGCGGCCGCGCTCGAAGCAGACGACGCATGGGGCGAACTGACCGGCCGTCACTACGAATTGGTCGAGCGCTATCGCTGCGACGGCGCCCGCAGCGTCATCGTAGCGATGGGCAGCATGTGCGGCACCGCTCGCGAGGCGGTCGATGCGATGCGTGATGCGGGACTGATGATCGGCTTGCTGAAGGTGCGGCTATTCCGGCCGCTTCCAGCGCAAGCGTTGCGCGCAGCTCTGGCCGGTGTGGCCGATGTGCTGGTTCTCGATCGCAACTATTCGCCAGGCCACGGCGGTGTGTTGCATCAGGAACTGCGCGCCGCGCTCTACGGCATGGCGGACGCGCCGCGCATTCACGGCTTTCTTGCGGGCGTGGGCGGGGTCAATGTTTCCCCCGAAAAGATCGCTGAGTTCGCCCGGATGGCTAATGCGGCCGAACCGCCGCCGGATTCAGTTTGGGTCAGGTGATGTGCATGCAAAAACTCGAACTAACGGAAGACTCCATGCTTTGCTCGGGGCACGCGGCCTGTCCCGGTTGCGTTGATGCGCTGTCAGTGCGGCACGTACTCGCCGCGCTCGGACCGAAGACCATGGCGATCATTCCGCCCTCCTGCATGGCGATCATCGCGGGCCCGCAACCCTACAGCTCGTTGCGCA
>JAKAFQ010000502.1 GCA_021817875.1 Pseudomonadota bacterium | reverse complement strand
CGGCAGCCAGACTCAACAGCTCCGAAGTGGCTGTAATGTAGTAGGCAGTGTAACTGTAGCGGGCGTGGCCCAGGTAGGTCGCCAGCAGCGGCAGCATAGACTGCACCTCGATCTCCGCTCGATGCCACTCAGCCAGACGGGTCACGGCGAATCGATGA
This sequence comes from Pseudomonadota bacterium, assembly GCA_021817875.1. The sequence continues at coordinate 3,605 of JAKAFQ010000502.1, read as the reverse complement.
CGCAGGTCGTGCGGTCGGAGGGCCTTCGCGGCATGTTCGTTGATGCGGGCGAGCGCGCGGGCTTGCTGGAACCCGTAGTACAGAGCGGCCTTCGACAGCCGTGTGCCACGGGTACTGATGAAGAAGGCGGTAGTCTTTGGGATCGGGAATGCCAGGTCGCGATGACGGGTATAGTCTCGCAGGGCGGTCAAGGTGGTGGGATGAACCGGCACCAGTCGGTCTTTGCGGAACTTGGTCTTGCGGACCTCGAGCACGCCGCTGGTCAGGTCCACATCGCTGCGATCGAGCCGCACGGCTTCCCCGGATCTCAGTCCCGTGCTCGCCAGCAGGCCAATCACGATCGCAATCGTTCGCCCCCGCAAGAGCTGCTTCGCTGATAGCCGCTCGCTTGCCGCCATCAATGATCGGAGCTGCTCCTCGCTCAGGATCCGCGGCGGAGGAATGGCGCGAGAGGTAGGCAGCACCCGGGAATCGAACGGCTCTGTCCGCGGGTCGAAGTCAGCGTGATACTGCGCGAAGCGGCCAATCACCGCATAACGGATGGCTTTCCCGTAGGGCGCGGGGCCGCTGGCCATGACGCACTCCAGAGCGAGTGCCTGCGATAGCGGGCCGCGGGCATGGGTGGAGCGCACGTAGCGCAGGAAGGTCTGCAGCGATCCCACCTGCTTGCGGAACTGATAGCCGAGAGAGTGCTGCAGGGCGAGGTAGCTATCCACACTGGCTGTCAGATCGTCTACGAAGGCGCTCATGGCGCACCTCCGGGGAACGGAAGCGCGACATCGGCCAGCTGCGGCAGGGTGACCTTGAGGTAAATGGCCGTGGTATCGATGTTGCGATGACCGAGCAGGTCGGCGACCTCCTTGATCGGCCGTCGCTGTTCGACCAATCGCGTGGCAGGGCTGTGGCGCAGGAGATGGGCTGCGCGCTGAACCATTACGCCCGCACGCGCCAATCGAATGCGTACGATCCGGGATACGGTGCTGCTGCGGGAGAATGGACGCACCGGCGTGACGAGCGAGAGGAACACTCGGCGCTCTGGTGTCGCAGTACGCCCGTGAAGCACGTACTTGGCCAGTGCCGCACCGACCTCTTGGAGCCGCGGCACGACCCGATCCCTATGACCCTTCGTGTGGCGCAGCATCAGCTCGCCGGTCCTCCATCGGATGTCACCGAGCTGTAAGCAATGGGATGGACGCCCCCACCCCTTGACGGCATCAGATGTGCCAAAGTGGGAGCGCATAGCAACCACCGGAACGGAGCGGGAGCGTCCACGATGAAGATTACGACAGTCGGCATTGATTTGGCGAAGAACGTCTTTCAGGTTCACGGCGTGGATGAACGCGGCAAGGCGGTGCTAAAGAAGCAACTCAAGCGCAACCACTTGCTGGTGTTTTTCAGCAATATGCCCCCGTGCCTGATTGGGATGGAAGCTTGCGGTGGAGCGCACTACTGGGCACGGCGGTGCAGGCCCAGGGGCACACGGTGCGCCTCATGGCGCTACAGTTCGTCAAGCCGTACGTGAAGAGCAACAAGAACGATGCGGCCAATGCAGAGGCGATTTGTGAGGCCGTGGCTCGACCGAACATGCGATTCGTGCCGATCAAGAATATCGAGCAGCAAGCGGCGCTGTCGCTGCATCGAGCGCGGCAGGGATTTATCCGTGAGCGCACCGCGCTGGCGAACCGGATCCGCGGACTGCTGGCGGAGTTCGGGCTGATTATCCCGCAGGGGATCCACTACATAGCCCGACGGATGCCGAAGATTCTGGAGGATGCGGACAATGAGTTGTCCGATGCCATGCGAGCGTTGCTCGCGCGGCTGCACGATCACCTGCTGGAGCTGAATCGGCAGGCGCAGGAATTGGAAGCGCAGATCATCGCCTGGCACCGCAGGAGCGAGCTCAGTCGCAAGCTTGAGGCCGTGCCCGGGATCGGCCCACTGACCGCCAGCGCACTGGTGGCCACCGTGGGGGATGCGAAGAATTTCAAAAATGGCCGCCAGATGGCCGCCTGGCTCGGCTTGGTGCCGAAGCAGGAGTCCAGCGGTGGCAAGACCGTGCTGCTGGGCATCAGTAAACGAGGCGATGTCTATCTGCGCACGCTGCTGATCCACGGGGCCCGTTCGGTGCTCTGGGCAGCGCAGCGCAGGAAAGCGACCGTAGACCGATCGGTTCAGGGGCTGCTCGAGCGACGTAATGCGAATGTCGCAGCGGTGGCGATGGCGAACAAGACCGCGCGCATCGTCTGGGCGCTGTTGGCGAAAGCACGTCAATACGATCCGGAGCACGTGTCCAGGCCCGTAACGGCGTAATGCCTCACGAGAGCGTACTCGGCGAGAACATATCGATATAGGCAAGTTCAATTCCAGATTGCTCAGGCGATCAATCGAGTGATGGCAAAACAGGTCAGACCACAGTCGGCAAAGCCCACAGTTAACGAAGCACTCCGAGTGCGCGAAAGCGATTGAGGTGTCGACTGGCGAAACCCATCAGGGACAGTGAGCAATGCTCACACCAGAAGTCCGGATGTACGGGTGCAATCTTTACCTGTCCGCCATAACAAGTTGACCGCTTGGCAACGTGGGGGCGTCCATGTACGTGCGGCGGAGGCCCGTAGATTCCCCGCTGCCGTTCGCCGAAGCTGTGCAACTGTGGGGGAGCTGCTGGCCGCTCACGGGGCGCGGCGGCGCTTGATTTCCGGCAGAACCTCGTCAATCACGGCGTCCTCGGCCATAGCCTTGCCGAGGGCGGAATCCAGGCGCTCGAGCAGCTGCGCGATCGTCTCGCCGTCGCGGCCCACGAGGGCGACGCGCACCTTTTTGCCCCGCGCGGCGAGCGCAGCCCGCCGGATCGGCGGGATCTCCCCGAGGGTGATCTGGCCGCGGGTGTCGTCGAGGAAGGCCTGCAGGTGGCCGAGCGAAGCGGTACGGCGCTGGGGCTTGAACACGGAAGAACTCGCTATGCTGCCAGGGCGTCCGTCACCTGGCTCGGCTGGGCGAGCTTGTCAGCGACGTTCCAGGGCAGCAGTTCTTCGATGCGGTTGATCGGGTGATCGGCGATCCGCTCGAGCACATAATGGAGATAACTCAGCGGGTCTATGTTGTTCAATTTACAGGTCTCGATCAAACTATAAATGATCGCCGCCCGCTCGCCGCCGCTGTCGGATCCGAAGAACAGATAATTGCGCCGGCCGATGCCCATCACGCAGTCATTCTGCCCATATCGGGCAGGAAATTGAAGTTCACTACCGCTGGCATCCGTTCTACGGCCGACGAGTTCGCGCGCATTACAGCGAGCAACGCGCCAGCGGCCGCATCGTCCATGTTGAGATCGAGCCGGGCGTCGTAACGGTACTTCCGGACTGGATGCTCGACGCCAGCATCTGCGCCGGCATGAGCCTCGGCGCACCGCTCGTTTCGGTGGATGCCCTTCGGGATCTGCATCGGTTACTCCTGGCACGCGGATTTCGGCGAAGCTCCCGTGGTGACTCTCCCGTCGCAGTCGCTGAGGAGACGCAGCATGAACGAGCCGCAAAAGAGGCGCAAGAGAGCGCTGCCGCCGCCACACTCACGCCAGATCAGCATGGCGTTCGAGACCGTGCGGCTTC
>JAKAFQ010000501.1 GCA_021817875.1 Pseudomonadota bacterium | reverse complement strand
CTTTGCTGCTCACCGGTAAGCACGCCGGGAACCCCGTTCTTGCGGGGGACGGCGTGATGGCATAGGGGTTACGGCGAGGCTGTGGGCGATGGCGGCCCGTTCTCAAGGCAGGGGACGCGAACGCGCGCCGGGCAAGGATTAGGGTGGCGGCGGGAGCCGCCTCAGGCAGCGCGGCGGGCGGTGCGAAGCACGTCGCGAACGTTCCAGGGCAGCAGTGCCTCGAGCGCTTCGACGGTGTCGGCGGCAGGGAGATGCTCGAACAGGTGGGTCAGGTACGCGGACGGATCCAGGCCATTGGCGCGGGCGGTGCTGACAAGGGAAAAGAGATTTGCGCTCGCGCGGGCACCGTACGGATTGTTCGCGAAGAGCCACACCCGGCGTCCTTGGGCGAAGGGCCGGATGATGTTCTCGACATAGTTATTGTGTATCGGCACATCCCCGTGCTCGAGGTGCAACACCAACTTCTTCCACTGGTTGTGTGTATAGGAGAGCGCTTTGCCAAGCGCGCTCTGCGGGGGCGTTGCGGGCAGGAGATCCTCGACCCACTTGTGGAAGGCGGCGAAGATCGGTGCGGACTTCTCCCGCCGACGCTTGATGACCTCTTCTGCGGACAGGGTGTCCCCCGCCCGTGCGCGCGCCTCGCGTAGCTCGTTCAGTTCCCGCTCGATCTTGAACACCCGCCCAAGGTAGTCTTCCATGGCCACGCGCGCGAGCGCGCGCCCCGAGGGAAGCTCAGTCACCTTCAGGGCCTTGTTAAAGTACGTGCGGCAGTGCTGCAGGCAGCCGAAATGTGGGATGCGAAGCTCCTCAGTCAAGATGTCATAGAGCTCGAGCCCATCGGTCAGGAGCTTGCCGCGGAACGGCCCGTCCGAGCCGATCAGCAGCTCCTTCAGCGCCGCGGCCGTGCGCGAAGGGATGTAGGTGAACAAGACGATCCGCCTGCCGGGTGGGCCTGCGGCCCGCACCACCATGTAGTGCTCCGAGGTCGGCGCTTTCTCCGAGCGCAGCACCTGCAGGTACGTCTCATCCATCTGAACGAGGTGCTCGGCGAGCAGCCCGTCGTTCATCAGGTTGATCAACGGCACCACCGGCCCGGAGCCCACCGTATTGACCCAGGTGCCCACCGTCCCAGGGCTCAAGCGCACATCCTGCCGCTCGAGCTGCCGGCAGATCCGGAAGATCGGCAGCCCGTCATCGAACTTCGAGGTCACCACGTGCGCCAGGAGCGATGCACTGGCGTTGGACTTCGGCAGGATGGTCTTGACCGCCGCGGTGACCGTCACGCCCTGATGGCAGTGCCCGCAGGCGTACTTCGGATACACGTGCCGCTCGACCCACACCTTGGGCGCTTCGTAGTGATACCGCTCGCTGACCTCCTCGCCGATCCGCTCCCGCATCCAGCACGCCCCGTCGTGCTCGCACCACTTCTGCTGTGGCGCCACCTCGTGCACGATCTCCTGGCGGGGTAGATGCGCCGGAATCGGCTCGCGCCCGCCGGTGTGCGGGCGAGCCTTGCGTTCGTGGGCGGCCACCGCCGTGGTGCGCTCGGCATCGAGCGCCTCGGCAGCCTCGATCGCGGCGAGGACTTCCGCCTCGTTGAACAGCATCTTCTGCTGATCCGGCGAGATATTGGGCTCGGTGAGCCGCTCTGAGGAGCGGCCGAAGAGCTGACCCTTCAGCCACCGGACCTCCTCCTCGAGCAATCCCTTGCGCTCGATCGCCTGGTGCAGTTGTGCTTGCAGCTGCTCGTTGGCTTCCCTGAGCTGCTGGAGGGACTCTTCGGAGACCTTCAGCCGCGCCGCAAGTTCGGCGTTCTTATCAAGGATCGTTGCGTGGCGCGGCTCGGCGGGCACGCAGAGAATTATACCGTGCCCGCCGCCGAATACAACATCAAACTCTCACGCCGCGCGGGAAAATCTCAGCATCTGATGCGGCTGGCGCCAGATGTCGTATCCCTCGAGTAGCCACTCGAGCTGCTCGGTGGTCAGCGTCACCACTTCCTCCTGAAGCAGCCGCGGCCAGATAAACCTCTCCCGGCTCTCGATCACCTTGTGCACGACGACAAAGCCGTTGCGGTGCCAGTAAAGGATCTTCACCGCGTTATGGCGACGGCTGACGAAGATCAGCAGTGCGCCAGAGAAGGGATCGACCTTCATCGCCTCCTGCGCGAGCGCAGCAAGGCAGTTGCGCCCCTTCCTCATGTCAACAGGATCGCGATACAGGTAGACCGGAAGCTCATCACCCCCGAAGCGAATCATGGCCGCACCTCCATCAGCCCAGAAAGCCATCTCGGATCCGGCCACATCCCGCACTCGATCAGCCACCCGCTCGGATGGCGCAGCCGGCACACCGGTACGGCCGCCGGAAATCCGCCTCCGCCCACAGAGTCGGTCACGCGCACTTCGATGAGCTTGCCGGCCTTGCCGGCTTCCGCCACCACGCTGCTCGGCGGCGGCACAATCCCTTTGTCCGTCAGCTGCCGTTGCACCCTGGACAGCATCCGTAGGCTCAGTCCATGCGCCAGGTAGTAGTCCTTCAGGGACACCCCTTCGCTCTGCGCCTCGCGCACCCGTTCCAGGTACCGCCGCTCACCCAGCGTGAGCTCCGCTTGCTTCTGCTCGATCATCGTTCGCCCTCGGCATGCGGCCACTCGCCGCAGCCCAGAGCATCGGCCGCTCAGATCAAAGGCGGAAGAACGGGGTTCCCGGCGTGCTTACGATCAAAGGCGGAAGAACGGGGTTCCCGGCGTGCTTACGTACCCCCGGGAGGGCTGTGCTGTCAAGTTACGCCTAAATACGCCGTGATCAGGCAAGTGGCTGACTTTATTGGAGTTCTTGTCGAGCCGCGTTCCGCCTGAGACGCCCTGATACGGGCTGATACAGCGTGATGGCCCGGGTTGGACTCGAAGTCAGAGGTAAGTCATTGATGCTGTGTGCCTTTCAGCGGTTTTCCCAGAGATTACCCCCAAACCATATGACGAAAATCGTGCGCTGCGGTGAGACGGCTTGATACGGGGTGATCGACCTCGCGGCTCTTGACGCGATGAAGCCGCCATGGCAGTTTTGCACGTATCAAGGAGCAATTCTGCTATGAGCATACTGACTCTCACCGAACGCCCGCTTGGCGAACAGATCGAGGTACTCGAGCGTGGGCTGCCCAGCAGCGCGCTCGGAGAGATCGCAGTCGCTCTCGGTTTGCCGAAGGCGCGCATCATAAAGGCTCTCAGGCTGGTACTGCGGACGATGACCGAGCGCGAAAAGAAGCATGAACGCTTCTCGACCGCGGAGTCCGAGCGCCTCTACAGGATCGTGCGTGCCCGGAGTCTCGCTCGCGAGATCTTCTCCTCGGACGCTGCGGTAGCCGAGTGGCTGGGTGCTCCGGATCGGAGCCTCGGAGGTCGGGCTCCGCTTGAGATGCTGGCAACGGATCTCGGCGCGCAGAAAGTGGAAAGCTTGCTGCGGGCGATGATGCACGGCGTGCCGGTCTGAGCACTGAGCCGTGAAGGCGTGGAGAATCGTCCTGCGCAAGTTCGGGCGGACGAACCGTTCCGCCTTTGGGGGCTTGAGCGGATTCTCGGTGGATGGCCGCTGGCATACCGCAGGTCGGCACCTTGACTATGCGGCTCAGAGCCTGTCCCTTTCGATTCTCGAGCGCCTCGTCCACTACAAGCGTTTTGATGCACTCGAGCCGCATGTCTTATACGTGGTTGACGTACCGGACGCGGCGATTGAGGACGCACCCACGCCCCCCCAAGGGTGGGACGAAGAC
>JAKAFQ010000500.1 GCA_021817875.1 Pseudomonadota bacterium | reverse complement strand
CAGGCGGTCGCGGAGCGCGCCGTGGCCGAGCGGCCCGCGAGCCTCGAGGCGCTGCTGCAGGCGCGGCTCGGCGCCGAGACCATCGAGGAGCGCAGACGCTCGCTCGTCGCGAAGATCGGGGAGAACATCAGCGTACGGCGCTTTTCCCGGGTCGAGGCCCCCGGGCACCTCGGCGCCTACCGGCACGGGACGCGCATCGGCGCGCTCGTTGCCCTCAAGGGTGCAGAGGCCGGGCTCGCCCACGATCTGGCGATGCACGTCGCGGCGAGCAGCCCGCGCTATCTCTCGACCCGTGAGGTGCCTCAGGAGGTGATGGCCAAGGAGCGCGAGATCCTCACTCAGCAGGCCCAGGGCGAGGGCAAGCCGCCCGAGATCGTCGCGAAAATGGTCGAAGGCCGCTTGCGCAAGGCCCTGGGCGAGATCACGCTGCTCGGTCAGCCTTTCGTCAAGGACCCCGACGTGACGGTGGAGAAGCTGCTGAAGGGCGCCGGCGCCGAAGTCGTCGCGTTCGAGCGCTTCGAGGTCGGCGCGGGCATCGAGAAGAAGCAGGAGGACTTCGTCGCGGAAGTCATGGCCCAGGTGAAGGGCTCGAGCGCTCCGGGGAGAAGCTAGGCCGCGGCGGAGCGCTTCGCGAGGGGCCGGAACGGCCGCTGCGCGCTGGAGGCGGAAGCGGTCCGGCACCGCGGCGCATCGAGCAAGGCGGGCGGTGCGAGGCACGGCCCGCAACGGGCTCGTCCCGGGACGGGACGAGCGACATCCCTTCGAGGGAATGCCCGGGATCGTCGGCCCGCGGGCGGGCCCGGACCTGTGACGAGTGAAGGTTGGCGCATGGCAATCGAAAAATCCGAGCCGTCCCGCTACTCCCGCGTCCTCGTGAAGCTCTCCGGCGAGGCCCTGATGGGCCGCGGCGAGTACGGCATCGAGCCCGCAGTGCTCAAGCGCATCGCGGGCGAGCTCGAGGACATCGTCGGCTCGGGAGTCGAGCTCGCCGTGGTCATCGGGGGCGGCAACATCTTCCGCGGCGCCGGCCTCGCCCGTGACGGCATGGACCGGGTGACCGCCGATCACATGGGCATGCTCGCCACCGTCATGAACGCGCTCGCGATGCAGGATGCGCTCGAGAGCCGCGGCCTGCATGCGCGCGTGATGTCCGCCATCCGCATCAACGAGGTCTGCGAGGACTACATCCGCCGGCGTGCCATCCGCCACCTCGAGAAGGGCCGGGTGGTGATCTGCGCCGCCGGCACCGGCAACCCGTTCTTCACCACCGACACCGCCGCGGCGCTGCGCGCGATCGAGATCGGCGCGGACGTGCTGCTCAAGGCGACCAAGGTGGACGGGGTGTATTCGGAGGACCCGGTGCGCAATCCGGCCGCGCAGCGCTATGCGCGCCTGACCTTCGACCGGGTGCTCGCCGAGAAGCTCAATGTGATGGATGCCACCGCCATCGTGATGTGCCGCGACAACCACCTGCCGCTGCAGATCTTCAATCTGAACCACCCCGGCGATCTGACGCGCATCGTGCGCGGCGAGGAGCTCGGGACCGTCGTGACGTGCGAGTGAGCCGCGCCGCCCTGGAGAGTCGCAATGCTCGATGACATCAAGAAAGACGCGCGTGAGCGCATGGCCAAGTGCGTGCAGACGTTCCAGTCGGACATGAAGAAGCTGCGCACCGGCCGGGCGCATCCGAGTCTGATCGAGCACCTGAAGGTGGATTATTACGGCTCCGACGTGCCGCTGCAGCAGGTCGCCAGCATTGCCGTCGAGGACGGCCGCACGCTCGTGATCTCTCCGTGGGAGAAGAGCGTCGTGCAGGCCATCGAGAAGGCGATCTTCAAGTCCGACCTCGGGTTGACTCCCATGACGGCCGGCACGGTCATCCGCATCCCGATGCCGGCTCTGACCGAGGAGCGCCGCCGCGAGATCACCAAGGTGCTGCGGGCCGACGCCGAGAATGCGCGGGTCGCCGTGCGCAATGTGCGCCGCGATGTCATGAACGACGTCAAGGAGATGTTGAAAGAGAAGCTCATCTCCCAGGACGACGAGCGGCGCGCCGAGACCGACATCCAGAAGCTCACCGACAAGCACGTGAACGACATCGATCAGCTTCTGGCGGCCAAGGAAAAGGAGGTCATGCAGGTCTGATGGCCCGCGCCGTGTCCCCCACCGACCTGCCCGCCAGCCTGCCGCGTCACATCGCGATCACGATGGACGGCAACGGCCGCTGGGCGGCCGCGCGCGGCCTGGCGCGCTCCGCGGGCCACAAGGCCGGCCTCGATCCCGTGCGGATGTGCGTCGAGGAGTGCACGCGGCTCGGGGTGCAGGCGCTGACGCTGTTCGCCTTCTCGAGCGAGAACTGGTCGCGGCCGGCCGACGAGGTGGCGAGCCTGATGGGGCTGTTCCTGACGGCCATCGACCGCGAGGTCGACGAGCTCGACCGCCAGGGCGTGCGGCTGCGCATCATCGGCGAGCGACGCACGCTCTCGGTGCGGCTGCAGTCGCAGATCGCCGCCGCCGAGCAGCGCACCGCCGGCAACACCGGGCTGAAGCTGCAGATCGCCGTGAGCTACGGCGGGCGCTGGGACATCGTGCAGGCGGCCCGCGAGCTCGCCGGGCAGTGCGCGAGCGGCGGACTGCACCCCGGGCAGATCGATGAGCACCGCTTTGCCGCGGCGCTCGCCCTCGGCGGCCTGCCCGATGCGGACCTGTTGATCCGGACCGGCAGCGAGCGACGCATCAGCAACTTCCTGTTGTGGAACCTGGCGTACGCGGAGCTGTACTTCACCGATCGGCTGTGGCCGGACTTCGACCGAGGGGAGCTGGCGCGCGCGCTCGAGTTCTTCGCGGGACGGGAACGGCGCTTCGGTCTCACCGGCGGACAGGTCCACGCCGGCCACCGCCCGCAGAGGGCACCGTGATGAAAGTGCCGCTTCCGTGAGCGACACGCTGCGCAAGCGAATCGTGACCGCCGCCCTGCTGATCGCGCTGCTGCTCATCGTGCTGCTGGCGCTGCCGGCGGCTGCGACGCTGGTCCTGCTCAGCCTGGCGGTGCTCGCCGGGGCGTGGGAGTGGTCGGCGTTTCTCAGGCCGCGGGGGGTGTGGCCGCGCGTCGGGTACGTGCTGGCGGTTGCGCTGCTGCTCGGGCTCGCCTGGCGCCTCACCGCCGGGCCCGACGGGCTGCGCCTGGTGCTCGGGGCCGCGCTGCTGTGGTGGCTGGCGGCGCTCGGCTGGATCGTCTTCGCGCCCCAGCGGGTGCGGCCCTGGTCGGCCGGACTCGCGGGCGTGTGTGCGCTGGTGCCGGCGTGGATCGGGCTGGTGCGTCTGCGGCTGCGTCCGGGGCAGGGGGCCGAGTGGGTGTTGTTCGCGCTGCTGCTCGTCTGGGCGGCCGATATCGGCGCGTACTTCGTCGGCCGGCGCTTCGGGCGGCGGCATCTGGCGCCGCACGTCTCGCCCGGCAAGACCTGGGAGGGCGTGCTCGGCGGGGCGCTGGCCAGCGTGCCGGTGGCGATCGCCGGCAGCCGCTGTTTCCGGCTGCCGCCCGGGGCTTTCCTCGGGCTGTGCCTGATGGCGGTCGGGTTTTCCATCGTCGGCGATCTCACCGAGAGCCTGCTGAAGCGCTTCGCCGGGATGAAGGACAGCGGTACCCTCTTCCCGGGGCACGGCGGCGTCATGGACCGGATCGACAGCCTGACGGGCGCGGCCCCCGTGCTGATTCTCGGTCTCACTTTTCTGGGGGTCCTGCCATGACCGGCGTGGTCGTTCTCGGTTCCACCGGCT
>JAKAFQ010000499.1 GCA_021817875.1 Pseudomonadota bacterium | reverse complement strand
GGGCGGATGTGCGCCTCGGGGTGGGCGATGATGCCGCGCTGCTCGAGCCCGGCGCCGGCACGACGCTGGTGGCGGCCGTCGACACTCTGGTCGAGGGCGTGCATTTTCCGCCCGGCTGTTGCGCCGAGTCGATCGGCCACCGGGCCCTCGCGGTGAACCTCAGCGACCTTGCTGCGATGGGTGCGCGCCCCGCGTGGGCGCTGCTCGCGCTGACGCTGCCGGCGGCCGAGGCGTCCTGGCTCGAAGCCTTCACATCCGGGTTTGCGGCGCTCGCCGAGGCGCACCAGGTCGCGCTGGTCGGCGGCGATACGACACATGGGCCGCTGGTGGTGACGGTGACGCTGCTCGGGCAGGTGCCGGCGGGGGCCGCGCTGCGCCGCAGCGGCGCAGCGCCCGGCGATGCGCTGTTCGTGTCCGGCACGCCCGGGGACGCCGCGGCGGGACTGGCGCTCGAGCAGGGACGGCTCGCCGCCGGGGAGCATGAGGCATTCCTGCGCAAGCGGTTCTTGTTCCCGACGCCGCGCGTCGCCCTCGGGGAGCGGTTGCGCCGGCACGCGAGTGCCTGCATCGACGTGTCGGACGGTCTGCTCGCCGATGCGGGGAAGCTGGCGCGCGCCAGCGGCTGCGGCGTCGAGCTCGAGGCCGAGCGCCTGCCGTTCTCGGCGGCTCTCGGCGCGCTCGGAACCCGGCAGGCGCGTGAGCTGGCCCTCACCGGCGGGGACGACTACGAGCTGTGCTTTGCGGTGCCGGCGGACGCGCTGGGGCGGCTCGAGGCGGAATTGCCCGCCGCACAGTGGGGCTACACGCGCATCGGCACGCTGTGCGCCGGCGCGGCGGTTCGCGTGCGGGATGCGACCGGGGAGCTGAGCGTCGCGACGGCGGGCTACGATCATTTCTCGGCGCCGCAGTCGTAAGATTATGTCAAAACCGGCCGCCGCGCCGGTCGGCCAATTCATGGGGCGCATCACAGCGCGGCGGGTGGGCCCGATCCTATTCTGCCGCCTCTGTCTCACCAGACTCCGCGAGTCATGCCCGCCCACGCTTCAGGACCCACTGCCCATGCGCATCCCGGCCAACGTGAGGCCCTCGAGCGGATCGGCAAATACGAGGTGATCAAGGAGGTCGGGCGCGGCAGCACCGGCGTGGTCTACCTCTCGCATGACGCCTACTACGGGCGCGACGTCGCGATCAAAGTCTACAACGTCGACACCAGCGCCAACGATCAGCGCGCCCGCGCCGCGCGCAAGATGTTCCTCTCGGAGGCGCACCTGGTCGGCATGCTGCAGCATCCGTACGTGCTGCCGATTTTCGATGCGGGCGAGGAGAACGGGCGCTGCTACGTGGTCACCGAGTACGTGCACCACGCCCGCACGCTGACGACCTACTGCCGGCCGGACAACCTGCTGCCGCTGAACGACGTCATCGAGATCGTGTTCAAGTGCGCCAAGGCGCTGCACTACGCGCATACCCGCGGGGTGATTCACCGCGACATCAAGCCCTCGAACATTCTGCTCACCCAGCAAGGCGAGGTGCGCATCATCGACTTCGGCATCGCGCTGGTCTCCGACGCGGACATCTCCCGCATCGAGGGCATCGCCGGCAGCCCCTCGTACATGTCGCCCGAGCAGGTGCAGAGCCTGGAGCTCACCGCGAGTTCGGACATCTACTCGCTCGGGGCGGTGATGTACGAGTTGCTCACCGGCACCCGGCCGTTTCGCGCCGGCAACCTGCAGAAGCTGCTGCACCAGATCGTCTACGCCACCCCGCCGCCGATCCACAAGCTGCGCCAGGACGTGTCCGAGGAGCTCGAGACCATCGTGGTCACGGCGCTGCAGAAGGACCCGCTGAAGCGTCAACGCAGCGGACTCGAGCTCGCCGGCGAACTCGCCCGGGTTCACCACCGGCTGCGCCAGAGCAACGTGCGGCTCGATCAGCAGGAGCAGTTCAGCGTGCTGCGGCGGCTGAAGTTCTTCCACGAGTTCTCCCACACCGAGATGAGCGAGGTGCTGCGGGCGAGCGCCTGGCAGCACTACGCCAGTGGCGAGGAGATCGTGCGGGAAGGCGAGCTCGATGACCGCTTCTATATCCTGGTCTCGGGCCGCTGCACGGTGCAGCGGCGCGGCGCGGAGATCGCCCGGCTCGATACCGGGGACTGCTTCGGGGAGGCCAGCTACGTGCCCGGAGCGAAGCGAACCGCCACCGTGCGGGCGCTGAGCGCCGTGACGGTGCTGAAGGTGAGCGCCACGCAGCTCGAGCAGGTCTCGGTGACCTGCCAGCTGCGCTTCAACCGCGTGTTCCTGCGCAGTCTGATCGGGCGCCTGCAGGGCGAGTCCCGCTGACGCTGCGCGCGCGGGCGGGCTGCTGTAGGCTAGCCCGCCGTGCACATACTGCTCATCGAGGATGACGTCGAGGCCGCGAAGTTTCTCGTCAAGGGACTGCGCGAGAGCGGCTATGCCGTCGATCATGCCGCCGGCGGACGCGAGGGGCTGGAGCGCGCGCTCGCCGGCAAGTTCGATCTGATCGTCACGGATCGGATGCTGCCGAAAATCGACGGACTGGAGATCATCCGCCAGCTGCGCGCCGCCGGGCTCACCGTGCCGGTGCTGGTGCTGAGTGCCCTCGGTACGGTTGATGACCGCATCCGCGGGCTGAAGGCCGGCGGCGACGACTACCTCACCAAGCCGTTTGCATTCGACGAGCTGCTGGCGCGCATCGAGGCGCTGCTGCGCCGTCATGCCCGGGCCGGCGAGCCCTCGCGCCTGCAGGTGGCGGACCTGGAGTTCGACCTGCTCACGCGGCGCGTGACCCGCGCCGGACACGAGATCGCCCTCACCGCACGCGAACAGAAGCTGCTCGAGTTCCTCATGCGCCGCGCCGGCCAGGTGGTTACGCGCATGATGCTGCTCGAGGGGGTGTGGGACCTGCACTTCGATCCGCAGAGCAACGTGGTCGACGTGCACATCAGCCGTCTGCGCCAGGCGGTCGATCGGGATTCGGACCGTCCGCTCATCCACACCGTGCGCGGCACCGGCTACGTGCTCAGGGAGGAGCCGTGAGGCGCACGCGGCCGCGCGGTCTGTTCCGCACCAGCGCCTTTCGCATGTCGATGGGCTACACCCTGCTGGTGACGCTCGCGGTCGGCGTGACGCTGGGCAGCACCTATCTGCTGACCCAGCGGATTCTGCGCGACAACATCGATCTGATCATCAACACCGAGCTGAACAGCCTCGAGGACCAGTACATTCTGCGCGGTATCCGCGGCGTGAGTGCCGAGATCAACGTGCGCATCGACAGCTGGGGGCGCATCGGCTCGGTGTACATGCTGGTCGATCCGAAGTTCAAGCGTCTGGCCGGCAACGTGACCAACTGGCCGTTCGACGGTGTGCCCGCGGAGCGCTGGCCGGAGTTTCGCATCGAATCGATCGAGCCCGGCCAGAGCTCGGTGCACCCGGTGCGCGCCGCGGTCCGGCGCCTGCCGAACGGGGATTGGCTGCTCGTCGGCACCGACATGTCGCAGGACCAGCGCTACGCTGAGGCCTTCCAGACCGCCACGCTCTGGGGCATGGGTCTGTCGATCCTGGGGGCGGCGATCGCCGGCTTCGCGTTCAGCTTCCGTCTCAGTCGGCGCGTCGGGGCAGTTACGGATACCTGCGTGCGCATCATGAGCGGCGATCTGGCCCGGCGGCTGCCGGTCGCCGGCAGCCGCGATGAGTTCGATGCGCTCGCAGTCTCGGTCAACCGGGTGCTCGACCGGCTCGAGGAGCAGACGAGCACGCTG
>JAKAFQ010000498.1 GCA_021817875.1 Pseudomonadota bacterium | reverse complement strand
GATCTGCTGAACAAGCACGCTGGGCTCGAGGCCTTCGACAAGAACGTGTACCTGAAGGCCGTCGGCGGAGTGCGGCTCACCGAGCCCGCCACGGACCTACCAGCGCTGCTCGCCGTATTCTCCTCGCTCACCGGACGCGCGCTGCCGACGGGCCTGGTGGCATTCGGCGAAGTCGGTCTCGCCGGCGAGTTGCGCTCGGTGCGCGACATCGGCGCTCGGCTCCGCGAAGCCGCGAAGCTCGGATTCAGCCGGGCGATCGTACCGCGGACGGCGCGCCCCGCGGACACCCCAGGGATCGAGGTCATCGAGGCGGCCCGAATCGAGCAGGCCCTCGAGCTCGTGCGCGAGATGCGCACTTCCGAAGCGGTATAGACACCGGCGCGCCTGGCAAGCGCTGGAATTCCGCGAAGCTGGTCGCATCTCCCGAGGGGGCGCGTGGGTATATTGACCTCGACTCTGCAGGGGGTAGGACTATGGGCCTTTTGAGACTGATCCAGCGCGGATTGCTTCGGCCACCGGGTCAGTCCGTCGCAGAGGCAAAGTCGAGCGGCACGGTGGCTCAACAACGAGTCGATGCGCTCACCGAGCAGCAGGTCAGCAAGAAGATCGACCAGATGCGCGACTGGTTCCGACTGCTCCATGAAGCGCAGAGCGCCGCGAATACCCTGCGAGTGCATCTGGAGCCCGTCGGGTCAACACCGTCACCCTATGGGACCGCAGTGGAACGGGCGCAGCTCGAGAGGTGGTGCGAGACAGTCTCCAGGGCCTGTCAACGGATCCCATCCTCCGCACTTAATCGTCTCGATGACCTGCTCTACTACTCCCCGGCACACCGAGAAGCGACAGGGCGAGCGCCAGTTGCTGACGATGAGCTGCGCAAGATCGCTGCGCAGTGGTCAATCGCGCGGCAGGAGCTCGAGGAGGCGCTCGCCGACGCCCAAGGCAACACTCGACTCGCTCGCGTTCTATGGGAGCGGGCCAGTGTGAATGGGTCTCGGCTCTTCAATATCGAGGAGCCTGCTATCGCGTTGGCTAACGCTTTGCACTCGATGGTGCACACGAGCCCCCTCGCTCGCCTGGAGCGGCGGTAACGCGCTTCCAATTATTCAAGCCGCTGAAGGTCTCACCTATGACTTCCCCGAATGACTCGCTTACCGGCCGCGCCTCCCACTTATGGCGATCCAGCCGGGGCGCCTCGAAGCTCGCCGCCGCGATTGCCTTCGCCGCCGTACTGTACTTTCTGGTGCATTTGCACCGCGGGGTAGGCCTCCCTACGGCGTCATGATCTACAACACCGTTACCGGCTCTGTCGTCTATTGCCACGCAAGCAACCACGGGGCGAAGTGCCCCTAGAGCGGGCTCCTGACACCCGCCTGACTTGCTCGCGCGCAGTTAGCAGGTTCCGATATGCTCAGGAGCAGGCCTTCACGAACCGCCGTTGGCGTCGCCCATGATCAGCTTCGAGGGGCTCAGCGGCATAAGACCCGCCGCTTCGAGCCGGGCTGAGGCTATCGCTTCTCGTGTCGATCTCCACTGTCCGCTTTCGGGATCGCGGGCATACGCCGTGTCCGGAACCCCGGGCCCGCGTATGTTCTCGGAAACTTGGAAAGTCAGCACGAGCCGGACATTCGGATCAATCGCTTTGAACAGATTGACCGCCCCGGTCATATCCGTGCACGTGTGAGGTGCGAGCCACAGAAGGCCGATCCGTTGCTCTGCGTTATATTCGAGCCCAACCATCCGGCCCACAAGGTCTTCGCGATACACGCCTATTTGCGCGTGATTTCCGCTGCGCTCTGGTTCGTCAGGGATCGAAGTCATTGGGGCCTCACTTTTCCAAATTGACGGTCGCGACCTACGGGATCCTGCACGCAACCTTGGGCGCGAAACACGCGATGCCCTCACCGGCCAGTGCCGCTGCGCCCGATCAATGATTATCGATTGATCTACGGGATTCCGGTAGTGCTGCACGAATTCCCGCGGCAGTCCTCGACCCAAGCCACCCCCTCGGACGTGCCGGCCGCGACCGCCTGGCGGATCCGCCGGATCACCTCCGCCACCTCGCGCCGGCCGAGTTCGATGGCGCCGGCGGCCACCGCAAGCTGTCTCTTGCTCTTGGCAATGTCATAGTGCGGCGTGCTCGCGGTTCTCTGGTACCACCGGCGAGCCACTCCGATCCGATCGGCCATGGCGTGCAGCTCCGCCGGCGTGTCGGCGAGCATGTGGCACATCACCATCCGCCGATACGGGTAGCGGGGTTCGTCGACGTAAACGCTCATGCCGCGCCTCGCTCGATCAGTGCGGCGCGCCGCGGGCACCTCTCCGGGACCTGGTAGCGCAGCACCCGCCCGCCCTCTTTCACCGCCGGGATGTACGCCTTGAAGAGGCCGCACCGCACATGCGGGCCGAGCAGCACCGGGTCACACCCGGGGTAGCCCGGCTGCCCCTCAGGGGCGCAGTAGATGAGGTGTTTGCAGCCGTCGCAGCAGCGCTCGGTACGAATGTCGTTCATCGGCCGAGCCACTCGAGACTCTTCGAGTACAGCACGACCACGGCCAGCAACAGCAGCGCCGGCACAACCACCGAAGCTCGCCAGAGAAGACCGAGCCACCCGACCCCGGGGCGATCGCACCAGGGGGCCGCATTCACATGCGTCTCCCGCGGCGCGCAACGCCGAGCATGATTCGCGATGACATCGAGAGCTCGACGAAGAAATCCCGCAGCGCCACGAATTCCTCGCCCGTGAGCTCCCTGAGCACCGCAGGCTGAAGAAGCGAGACGAGCTCCTCGAGCGCGCGGCGCAGCGCATCGAACGTGCCGACCGGCCCGCCACGCCACCGGCTCACCGTCTCGCTCAGCACGCTCGTGCTGAGCGGATCGAGGAAAGTTCCGGGCGCGCAGCAGCGCATCGCCTCCGCCGCCCGCCCGAGCGCATCTCTCAGCGCATGAAGCGCCTCCGCTCCGGCTCGACTGCCCTCATTTCCCCGGAAACGGCTCACCCGCCGCTGATCCAGTTCGAGCGCCGCAAGAGCGGCCCGGGAGGGCACATCGGGATCCATGAGCGAACACCGCGCCGCGGTGCGCTCAGTCAAGAGGGGCTGTGCACGTTCGCTCGAGCTCACCCCTCGAGGGTACGCCGCCGGCGCGTACTGTCAGGGAAGAAAACTCGAACGCCCTTCGGAAAGGCCTGTCGTCTGGAATCGGTCCGAACCGCACGAGCTGTGATTTGCGTCACGCAGAGATTTTATCTCGTGCCGATACCTTGAGTAGAACCATGGCCCCGACTCCTGAAGCGGCGTGAAGCATGAAGAACATGACCATAGGCAGGATCCTCCTCCTGGCGGCGTTCGCCGTCCTTCCGATAGTTCTCGCCGTGGAGGGGGTCGGCTCGATGAGTGAAGGCCACGGCCCGGGCGGCCTGGTGTTTGTCCTGTTGGCCGTGGTGTTCATGGTCTGGGTATGGCGTGCGCAGGATAAGGCCTACACCAAAAGACGCCAGATGAAGGAGCGCAATTTCGACTGGTACCGCTCCACGTATCCCTCGCACTTTCGCAACGGCCGGGTCACCTGCCACAAATGCGGGGGCGATCGGGTCAACGCCAGAGCGCTACTGCGCCACACTTATATGCGTGAGCACTTCTGCTCGCAGTGCGGAGAGACCCTGTACTACTCGCCGGAGGCCACGTCCACCGCCTGAGCGCATCTCGCTCCGCGCGCCGCGGCGCGCAACGCTTCGCCTGCGAGCCGGTCTGCCCGCTCGTTTTGAGGGTGGCCCGCATGC
>JAKAFQ010000497.1 GCA_021817875.1 Pseudomonadota bacterium | reverse complement strand
AAGCCCCGGCCGCGACCGGCTGCTGAAGCCCCTGCCGTGGGCGCGGACGTCCCGCCAAGGCCGGCCGGCGGTAGGTCGGCGGGCCGCTCGCCCTTATAATGGCGCATGCTCGAGCTACGGCGTTTCGATCTCAATCTGCTGATTTCCCTCGATGCGCTGCTGCACGAGAAAAACATCAGCCGCGCCGCCGAGCGACTCTACGTGTCGCAGCCGGCCATGAGCGCCGCCCTGCACAAGCTGCGCGAGTACTTCAACGACCCGCTGCTGGTGCGCGTCGGTCGCAACCTGGAGCTGACGCCGCGCGGCCAGTCGCTGGTCGAGCCGGTGCGCGAGGCGCTGCTGCGTATCCAGGCGACTCTCGGCACCCAACCACAGTTCGATCCGGGCACGGCCCGTCGTGAGTTCACCATCATCATCTCGGAGGAGGCGCTGCCGGATCTGCTGCCGGCGCTGATCAAACGGCTCGCCGCGGATGCGCCGGGCATCTCCTGCCGGGTGCAGCTGATCTCCGAGAGCATCCTGACGCGGCTCGAGTACGGGGAAGCCGATCTCGGCGTCTGCCTCGACAGCCTGAGACTGTATGCCGCCCGGGCCTGGCCGGACTCGCTGCGCATGGTGCGTCTGCGGCCGGTGCGCTGGATCTGCGCGGTCGACGCGCATCATCCGACCATCGGCGAGACCCTCACGGCGGAGCAGTTCTTCGCGCTGCCGCATGCCTTCGGCGCGCCGAACGCCTATTCGGTCGGCGCCGAGGAGCTGGTTCGCCGTCTGTTCGACATCGACCTGAACGTGCAGCTCTCGGTGCCCAGCCTGCTGCACCTGCCGCTGGTGCTGGCGGGCACCTCTTACGTCGCGACGATGCCGGAGCGGGTGCTGCGGATGGCGCCGGCCGTCGCCTCGGTGAAAACCTTCCCCACGCCGTTCCCGACGCCTCTGCAGCATGAGCTGCTGCTGTGGCACCACCGGCACGAGCCCGATCCGGCGCACACCTGGCTGCGCGGCTTGATCGTAGAGATCAGCAGCCAGCTCTCCTGAGGCGGGCCGCGTTGTCCGCCCCGGCTGACCCCGGCGCAGCCGTGCGCGGCGGCTTGCGCATCGGCCACGCCGATCGTCCGCCCGGGGAGGGACCGGGCTGCGGCCACCGCGCAGCGGGCAGAGTCACAGCCTGATGAGCACCTTGCCGAGGTGTTGTCCCGACTCGAGACGCTGATACGCGGCGCTCACCTCATCGAGCCCGTAGACGCGATCGATCACCGGGCGGATCCGGTGTTGCTCGATGAACGCCATCATCGCCTCGAAATCCGCGCGCGAGCCGACATAGATGCCGCTCGCGGTGGCGTTGCCATACAGCAAGGTCATCGCTGGAATGTCGCCGCCGAATCCCGAAAGCCCGCCGATCAGCGCGATGTGCCCGCTGGGGGCGAGGCTCGCCAGGGATTGCCCCAGGGTGCCGGTCCCGCCGACCTCGAGGACCTGATGCACGCCGACGCCACCGGTGGCGGCCCGCACGGTGTCCGACCACTGCGGCATCCTGCTGTAATTGATCGTCGTGACGGCTCCGAGCGTCCTGGCGTGCGCGAGTTTCTCGTCGCTGGAGCTGGTGACGATGGGGCGGGCGCCGGCGGCCGCCGCGAACTGCAGGCCGAAGATCGACACGCCCCCGGTGCCGAGGATCAATACATGGTCGCCCGGCTGCATCCGGCCCCGGGTGACCAGTCCGTTCCAGGCGGTGACGGCCGCACAGGGCAGGGTCGCGGCCTCTTCGTACGAATAGCCCTCCGGAACGCGGACGAGCCCCTCCTCGGACAGGCAGACGTATTCGGACAGCATGCCGTCGAGCTGTCCGCCGAGCGCCGAGGACAGCGTCTCGCCATTCGACCGTCCCCGCAGCCAGCGCTGGAAGAAAATGGCGGCGACCCGGTCGCCGGCCTTGAAGCGCGTGACGTCCTGCCCGACCGAGACCACCTCGCCTGCACCGTCCGACAGCGGGACCACCAGCGGACGCGGCGGCATCGGATACTGTCCATGCAACACGTACACGTCGCGCCGGTTGAGGGATGTGGCGCGCACGCGTACCAGCACTTCATGTGCGGCTGGTCTGGGTACCGGCGCCCGCTCGAGGGTCAGCCGGTAGCTGCCGTCGGATTGACGAGTCAGGATTGCGCGACGTTGCTGCTCTGCGGATGTCATGTGGATTCCTCGCGGCCCTAGACCGCCATGCACACGGATTTCAGCTCGGTGTACATCTCGATGCCGGCGCGGCCCTGCTCGCGGCCGATGCCGGATTGCTTGTAACCCCCGAAGGGCATGCCCGCGTCGATCATGGCGTGGCAGTTCACCCATACGGTGCCGGCCTTGATCTTCGGCACCAGCCGCTGCACCGCGCGCAGATCGTTCGACCAGATGCTGGCGGCCAGGCCATAGGGCGTGTCGTTGGCCCAGGCCGCGACTTCGTTCAGGTCGTCGAAGCGCTGGGCGACCACCACGGGACCGAAGATCTCCTCGCGTACGATCCTCATGTCGGGCTTGACGTCTACGATCACTGTCGGTTTGACGTAGTAGCCTTTGTGCGCCGGCGCCTCACCGCCGGCCGTGATGGTGGCCCCTTGCTCGCGTCCGGACCGCAGATAGCCCAGCACGCGATCGCGCTGCTCCTGCGAGACCAGCGGACCCATCTGGGTGCGCTCGTCGAGGCCCGGACCGATGATGATCGACCGCGCGGCGTCGCTCACCCCTTCGATGACTTTGTCGAAGACCCGCCGCTGCACGAACAGGCGCGAGCCGGCCACGCAGACCTGTCCGGAGTTGAAGAACACCGCCTGGGCGGCGCCGCTCGCCACGGTCTGCGGATCGACGTCGGGCAGCACGATCACCGGCGATTTGCCGCCGAGCTCGAGCGAAACGCGCTTCAGGGTTGCGGTGGCCGCGATGTTGATGATTTTGCCGACTTCGGTCGAGCCGGTGAACGCGATCTTGTCGACGCCGGGATGGGCGACCAGCGCCGCCCCGGTGCTCTCTCCGAGTCCGGTCAGGATGTTGACCACACCCGGGGGAAAGCCGGCCTCGAGGATCAGCTCGCCCAGGCGCAACGCGCTGAGCGGCGTCTGCTCGGCGGGCTTGAGCACACTGGTGCAGCCGGTGGCGAGCACGGGCGCCAGCTTCAGGGCCGCCATCAGCAGCGGGAAATTCCACGGAATGATCTGGGCGACCACGCCCACCGGCTCGCGCACCGTGTAGGTGTGGAACTGCACGCCCGGGGGCGAGCGCGGCGAGGTCCTGAGCGAGGTCTTGAAGGTGGAGCCGTCGATTTTGCTCGCCCAGCCGGCCATGTAGCGCAGGTGCGCGATCGCGCCGGGCACGTCCACCAGGCGTGCGAGCGCGATCGGTTTGCCGTTGTCGAGGCTCTCGAGCTCGGCGAGCTCCGCGGCGTGCCGTTCCATCAGCTCCGCCAGCCGCCACATCAGTCGCTCGCGCTCATCCGGCAGCATCTGCGCCCACGGGCCGCTCTCGAAGGCTGCGCGCGCCGCACGCACGGCACGATCGACGTCCTCGGCATCCGCGTCGGCGATCTGTGCGATCTGGCGTTCCGTGGCCGGGTCGATGACCGCAATCCGGCCCTGGCCGTGCGGTTCGACCCATTCCCCGTTCACCAGCAGGCGCGGCCGGCGCCCGAGGAATGCGCTGAGGGCGCTGGACAGGGCGGGCGGCTCGGCGATCTCCTGCGCAGCCTGTGGCGCGCTGACGGCGTTCATCATGACGGACTCCGAAGGCTCGTGGGTAC
>JAKAFQ010000496.1 GCA_021817875.1 Pseudomonadota bacterium | reverse complement strand
GGCGGTCGACGTCGTCATCAAGGCGAACGATCCCGAGACCATCCGCTACCTGATCGCCGTGCTGAAGGACGAGAGCGAGAGCGCCCGGCGGGCCGCGGTCGAGGTGCTGAACGAAATCGGCGACGCGAAGTCGGTGAAGTACCTGCTCGGGGCGATCAAGGACAGCGACTGGTGGGTGCGTTCGCGGGCTGCAGATGCGCTCGGCAAGATCGGCGGTCCGCGGGTCATCGACGCGGTGCTGCAACTCGTCAGGGACCCGGAGGAGGACATCCGCCGCGCCGCCATCGAGATCCTCAATCAGACCAAGGACGAGCGCGCCGTCGATGCGCTCATCCAGGCGACCCGCGACCCGGACTGGTGGGTGAGCGAGCGCGCCGTCGATGCGCTCGCCGAGATCGGCAGCAAGCGCGCCGTGCCCCGCCTGCTCGAGATGCTGAGGGAGGGCAAACCCAAGGCCCTGCCGATCGTGGTGCGCGCCCTCGGCAAGCTCGGCGACGGCCAGCTGGCCGAAACGCTGATACCGTTGCTCGCGAGGCCCGAGCGCGAGCTGAAGATCGAGGTCATGCAGGCCCTCGCCAGCGTCGCCGATGCGCCGAACGCCGAGCCGGTGCGCAGCCAGCTCAAGGCACAGGCCACCGCCACCGACCAGACGATCGCGCACGCCGCCGAGGCGGCGCTCGCCGACCTCGAGCGGCGCCTGGCGCAGGGCCCGGCGGGCACGGAAATCATCCTGCCGCGCGCCCCACCCTCGCCCGCGGTGGGCCCGGAGCTCGCCCGCGCGGCCGCGAACGACACGGCACGGCTCGACATCCAGACCCTCAAGGCGGGCGACATCCTCGAGGGCCGCTACAAGTACATCGAGCGCATCGGCAAGGGCGCCTTCGGCACCGTGCTGCTGATGGAGGACACGGTGGTCGACGAGCGGCTGATCCTGAAGTTCCTCAACCCCAACGTCGCGACCGACGAAGAGGTGATGAAGCGCTTCGTCCACGAGCTGCGCTACTCGCGCAGGATCACCCACCACAACGTCATCCGGATCTACGACTTCCTCTACATCCAGGGCAACTACGCCATCTCGATGGAATACTTCCCCTCGCACACCCTCGGCAGCGAGATCACCGCGGGCAAACCGCTGCCGCTGAAGCGGGCGCTGCAGTTCGGCATCGACATCTGCACCGGCATGGCGGTGGCGCACCGCGAGGGCATCGTGCACCGGGACCTCAAGCCGGCGAACGTGCTGATCAACCAGGGGGGGCTGCTGAAGATCGTGGACTTCGGTGTGGCCGCCGCGCAGCGCGAGAGCGAGACCCAGCTCACCCGCACCGGCTACGTCATCGGCTCGCCGAAATACATGGCGCCCGAGCAGATCCTCGGCAAGCGGGTGGACGAGCGGGCCGACATCTACGCCCTCGGGGTGATCCTCTACGAGATGCTGACCGGCACCCCGCCCTATTCGCGCGGGGATCACATGTCGGTGATGTACCAGCACGTGCAGGGCAAGGCCCGTCCGCCCCAGGAGCTCAATGGTTCGCTGCCGGCGGGGCTCTCGGACGCGGTCATGCACACCATGGCCGTGGACAAGGCCAAACGCTTCCAGAGCATGGACGATGTGCGCGTGGCGCTCGAGAAACACCTGAAGAGCGCCTGAGCCCGCCCGCCGGCCGGCCGGCGGCCCGCCAGCGTGTGCCAGCTCAAATTTCCGGCCGCAAGCGGTTGATTTTCGCGGACTGCGGGCGCAAAAGTACGGTCCTCACCCGCAAGGAGAAGCCGTTTTGGCCCGTATCGACGCGTTCCTGAAGCTCGGTGTGCAACAGGGCTGCTCGGATGTGCATCTGGCCGTCGGGGTACCGCCGATGCTGCGCATGCACGGCGATCTGCTGCCGATCAAATTCCGGGACCTGCGCGCCTCGGAGCTGGAAGGCTATGTGCTCGAGATCCTCACCCCCTCGCAGTCCCAGCGCTTCGCAGCCGGCGGCGATCTCGATTTCTCCTACGTGTCGGCCGAGGGCGGGCGGTTCCGCGTCAACGTCTACCGCAAGGACACGGGCATCGGCGCGACCTTCCGCACCATCCCCTCTCAGGTCCCGTCGCTCGCCGAGATGGGTCTGCCGCCGGTGCTCGAGAAGCTCTGCGATCACCACCAGGGCATGATCCTGGTCACCGGCGCGACCGGCACGGGCAAATCCACCACGCTCGCGGCGATGATCGACCACCTGAACCAGACGCGCAAACTCAACATCATCACCCTGGAGGACCCGATCGAGGTGGTGCATCGCAGCAAGATGAGCCAGGTCATTCAGCGCGAGCTCGGCACGCACATCCCGAGTTTCGCCGAAGGCGTGCGGGCGGCCATGCGCGAGGATCCGGACGTGATCCTGGTCGGCGAGATGCGCGATGCCGAGACGATCTCCATGGCGATGACGGCCGCCGAGACCGGCCACCTGGTGCTCGGCACGCTGCACACCACGAGCGCCGTGAAGACCATCGACCGGGTCATCGACGCGCTGCCGGCCGAACAGCGCGAGCAGACCAAGAGCTTCCTCGCGCAGAGCCTGCTGGCCGTGGTGACTCAGGTGCTGGTGAAGACCCCCGAAGGCCACGGGCGCCGGGCGGTCTGCGAGATCATGATCATGACCCGGGCGGTTGCCCGACTCATCCAGTCGGACCAGACCTTCCAGATCCCGAGCCTGGTGCAGACCAACCGCGAGATCGGCATGCAGATCCTCGACCAGGCGCTGCTCGCGGCGGTGACCAACCGCGAGGTCGACCCCGAGCACGCCTATGCCTATGCCAGCGACAAGCGGCCCTTCCAGAAATATGTCAGCGACGCCGAACTGCTGCCGAAGGTCGATCTCACGGCGGCGGCCCCGGCCACGCCGGGAACCTGAGGACCGCGCCCCATGGCGACCATCGATGGCTTCCTGCTCGAGGTGCTGCAGCGGCGCGGCTCGGACCTGCACTTCATCGCCGGCGAACCGCCGCGCATCCGCCTGTACGGCGATCTGATGCCGCTCAGGGACCAGCCGCTCGGCCAGGAGTTCGTCCGCCAGGCGCTCTACGAGATCCTGCCGAAGGCCGCCGCCGATCGCTTCGAATCACAGGACGGGGCCGACTTCGCCTACACCATCCCGGAGGTCGGCCGCTTCCGCGTCAACGTGCTGCGCCAGCTGAATGGCATGGGCGCGGTGCTGCGCGCCATACCCTCCCGGGCGCTCAGCCTCGATCAGCTCGGCATGCCCGAGGCGGTGCGCGCGCTGTGCCGCGCCAACAACGGCCTGGTGCTGGTCACGGGCAAGACCGGCTCGGGAAAGTCCACCACGCTGGCGGCGATGATCGATGAGATCAACACTCGGGAGAAGGGCCACATCCTCACCATCGAGGACCCGATCGAGTTCGTGCACCAGAGGAAGAACTGCCTGATCAGCCAGCGCGAGATCGGCGCGCACAGTCCGAGCTTCGCCGCGGCGTTGCACTCGGCGCTGCGCGAGGATCCCGATGTCATCCTGGTCGGGGAGTTGCGCGACCTCGAGACGATGAGCATCGCGGTCACCGCGGCCGAGACCGGCATCCTCGTCATGGGCACCCTGCATACCAACGGAGCGGCACAGACGGTCGACCGCATGGTCAACGTCTTTCCCTCGGACAAACAGTCGCACGTGCGCGGGATGCTCTCGACCTCGCTGCGCGGGGTGATCTCGCAGCAGCTGCTGCGGCGCGCCGACGGACAGGGCCGGGTCGCGGCGCTCGAGATCCTCATCAACACCCCGGCGGCGGCCAGCCTCATCCGCCAG
>JAKAFQ010000495.1 GCA_021817875.1 Pseudomonadota bacterium | reverse complement strand
GGCAAAGTGCGGAGTTTTGATGAGTACGGAAATGGATCTTGGTCAAGCAGACATGGCCCGTTGCCGATGAAAACGTGGGGCCTTACTCGCTTGCACGGTCCCGTCTTTGCGATCTCGAAATGGAATCGATGAGCGGCGCCTGGTCAATCAGGTTGCAAATCTCGCGGATGTAGTTTGGCACGACAACAATCAGATCAGTGCCCAGGCCCCGACGAGCTACGTGCCTCGGATGCGTCAACTGGCAAACATCGATGACGAACGATGGAATCGTTCGCTTGCGGAACATGCCCTGCCCGTAGGATGGGAGAGCATGCAGTACAGAGATTTTCTGCGAGAGCGGCGGTCTCGCATGGCTGACATTATTCGTGTGGCCTACCGCCAGCTTGGCGGTGAGAGTGATGCGTCGCCACTGACACCACCGTGGTTCATGCCCGGAGCGGAGGATGTCTGGAAGGAGATTTCCCAAGCAGAACTGAATCTTCGCAAGGCGGTGCGTCGAGTGTATGCAGAGCGCTTCGGTGGCGAGGCTGCGGCCCGAATAGAGGAAAATCTACCCGAGCGAGAGCGAGAGTCCTTAGCGCGAGCGTTGCGGTCTAGACCGTCTGGTTCGGATCCCTTGTCCGTAACGGACTACCTCTACCTTGGGCAATTGCTTCCACTGCTTACACATAGAAGTGTCTCCGACGTCGTGGGGCGAACGTTTCTATGGAGTAAGGAAACAAAGGGACATTTGAACGACGCTGTCTCGGCAATCGCGCCTGTAAGAAACGACATTGCGCATGTCAGGGAGGTGGACCGAGAGAGGTTAATGCGGGCAACCCTCGCGGCTGCCGACATCAAGAAGGCTGTTGCTGGATAGGCACACCCCTTGCTCGTCGAATCCCAGCCACGGATCTAGCTACAAACCAGCTACCGATCCAGCTACAAGACTAGCTCAGACGAGATTGGACGCCAGCGGACGAATCTGGCTAAAAACCACTGAAACTCAGGGGCTTAACGCATCTTCCGCGGATATCAACGGACGCACCCGGATCCTATTCCGCGTTCTGCACCTGCTCGCGCATCTGTTCGATCAGGACCTTCATGTCCACCGCGCAGCGCGTGGTCTCGAGGTCCTGCGACTTCGAGGAGAGCGTATTGGCCTCGCGGTTCAGCTCCTGCATCAGGAAGTCGAGCCGCCGGCCGGCCGGCTCACGCCCCGTGAGCACGCGGCGGACCTCCGTGATGTGGCCCGCGAGCCGCTCGAGCTCCTCATCGACATCGAGTCGCTGCAGCAGGAGCGCGATCTCCTGCTCGAGCCGGTCCGGGTCGGCCCCTGCGGCGAGCTCCTTGATCCGATCACGGACCCGCGTGGTGAGGCGGGCCTGCACCTCGGGGAGGCGTCCCTGGACCTGCTTGACCAGGACCTCGAGCGCCGCGCAGCGCTGCTCGAGCACCTCGCGTAGCTTCTCTCCCTCGCGGTTGCGCGCCGCGCACAGCTCCGCCACCGCGGCCTCGAACAGCTCCCGGGCCGCCGCGAGCAGCGCCTCGCCACCGGTACCGGGGTCCTTCAGGATGCCGGGCCAGCGCAGGACCTCGAGCAGGTTCACCGAGCCGGCCGGGAAGGCCCGGCCGAGCTCGCCGATGCGGCCGGTGAGTCGCTCGAGCGCAAGCGTGTCCACCTCAAGGCTCGCCGCCGAGGCCTGCGTCGGCCGGTAGGTGAGCGTGCAGTCGACCTTGCCGCGCCGCACCTCTTGGGCGAGGCGCTGGCGCAGATCCCCTTCCGCCGCGCGCAGCTCCTCGGGCAGTCTGAAGCCGGTTTCGAGAAACCGGTGATTGACGCTGCGCAGCTCGCACACGAGACTGCCCCAGGGTCCGGAGCTCTCGCGCCGAGCGAAGCCTGTCATGCTGGAAATCAAGTGGAAACGCTACGCTCCCGGCGGCCTGGGGTGATATAAAGCGGGCCCCGAACTTTAACAGATATACGGGCGTCAATTGCGGATCGACTACGCCGACGTCAGCCTGCAGGGCGGACGCGGGGAGAATCAGGACCGGGTTGCGGTCTCGGTGAGTGAGCACGCGGCGCTGCTGCTCGTCGTCGACGGCATGGGCGGCTATGCCGATGGCGGACGCGCCGCGGAAGTCGCCCGGCAGACCATCATCGAGGCGTTCCGGCAGACCGCGCAGCCACTGTTCGACCCACTGGGGTTTCTGCACCTGACGCTCGGCCGCGCACACGATGCGGTCGTAAAGCTCGGCGCCGATGCGCCAATCGACCAGCGCCCGCGCGCCACCTGCGCGCTGTGCCTGGTGCAGCACGGCGCATCCTGGTGGGCGCATATCGGCGACAGCCGCATCTACCACGTGCGCGGCGCGAAGCTCGTCGGGCGCAGCCGTGACCACAGTCACGTCGAGGGGCTGCTGCGCGAGGGACTGATCACCGCCGAGCAGGCACAGGCCCATCCGATGCGCAATTATGTTGAATGCTGCCTCGGCGGCGGCCCGATTCTGCCCGACATGGCGCTCACGCGCCGCCGGCCGCTCGAATCCGGCGACGTGCTGCTCGTGTGCAGCGATGGCCTCTGGGGGCCGCTGAAGGACGAGGAGCTCGCGAGCGAGTTCGGTCCACCTCCCGCGCCACTGCGCGAGAAGGTGCTCGAGCTGGCCCGGCGGGCCGTGCGGCGCGCCGGCAGCGGCAGTGACAACACCTCGGCTGCCGCATTGCGGTGGCTCGGCGATAAATAGCAGCGAGCGCACAGATGACCCGACCGAGTGGACGCGATGCCGACCAGATGCGGCCCGTGACCTTCACGCGCCGCTTCGCCAAGCATGCCGAGGGGGCGGTGCTGGTCGAGTTCGGCGATACCCAGGTGCTGTGCACCGCCAGTGTCGAGGAGACCGTGCCGGCGTTTCTGCGCGGCAAGGGCCAGGGCTGGATCACCGCCGAGTACGGCATGCTGCCGCGCGCGACCCATACGCGCTCGGCGCGTGAGGCGGCTCGCGGCAAGCAGAGTGGCCGCACCCTGGAGATTCAGCGCCTGATCGGCCGCTCGCTGCGCGCCGTGGTCGATCTGAAGGCGCTCGGGGAGCGCACCGTCACCGTCGACTGCGACGTCCTGCAGGCCGATGGCGGCACCCGTACGGCCTCGATCGCCGGCGGCTTCGTCGCCCTGGCGCAGGCGTGCCGGGCACTGGAGCGTCGGCGGCTGATAGCCCGCACGCCGCTGCACGGCCAGGTGGCGGCCGTCTCGGTCGGTATCGTCGGCGGACTCCCGGTGCTCGACCTGGATTACGCGGAGGACTCGCAGGCCGAGGTGGACATGAACGTGGTGATGAACGACGGCGGTGCGTTCATCGAAGTGCAGGGCACGGCCGAGGGCCACGCCTTCCGTCGGCACGAGCTCGACGCGATGCTCGCGCTCGCCGCCGGCGGCATCGAGCGGCTGTTCCCGCTGCAGAGCCGGGCCATCGAGGCGTGAAAGTCGTTCTGGCCAGCGGCAACGCGGGCAAGCTCCGGGAACTGGCGGAGCTGCTCGCTCCCTCGGGCCTCGCCGTGCTGCCGCAGGCGGCCTTCGGCATCGACACGCCACCCGAGACCGGGGTGACGTTTCGGGACAATGCGCTGCTGAAGGCGCGTCACGCGGCGCGGCTGACCGGCCTGCCGGCGCTTGCCGATGACTCCGGGATCGAAGTCGACGCGCTGCAGGGACGGCCGGGCGTCTTCTCGGCCCGGTACGCCGGCGAGGGCGCCAGTGACGAGGCGAATGTGCGCAAGCTCCTGGCCGAACTCGCCGGCGTACCCGAGCAGGCGCGCGGCG
>JAKAFQ010000494.1 GCA_021817875.1 Pseudomonadota bacterium | reverse complement strand
CACTGTTCCCTCAGAAAGCACACAACCTGTTGATTGAACTTGGGGAATCGTGGGGAAACCTCAGTCGCCGACCCCAGAATCGAAAGCCCGACCGACGCCATCATCCAGCTGTCGGCCACTTGCATCTGCGGGTCGGACCTGTGGCCCTATCGCGGCCTGCAGCCGCAGACAGGCCCCTTGCACATGGGCCACGAATACTGCGGCGTGGTCGTCGAAGTCGGCTCCGAAGTGAAGATCATCAAGCCCGGCCAGTTCGTCGTGGGCTCGTTCTGCATTTCCGACAACACCTGTCCGCACTGCGGCTTCGGCTTCCAGTCGTCCTGCGCGCAAGGCGAGTTCATGCGTGGCGCGCAGGCGCCATATGCCCGCGTCCCGCTGGCCGATGGCACGCTGGTGGCCACGAAAGACATGCCCGCCGGCGACCTGATCCCGCACATGCTGGCGGTATCCGATGTCCTGGGGACCGGCTGGTACGCTGCCGATGCCGCGAATGTGCGCCCGGGCGGTACCGTGGTGGTCGTGGGCGATGGCGCGGTTGGCCTGATGGGCGTGCTGGCGGCGAGCCAGATGGGCGCGGAGCGGATCATCGCGATGAGTCGTCATGCGTCCCGGCAGGCGCTGGCCCGTGAGTTCGGCGCCACCGACCTGGTTGCCGAGCGAGGCGATGAGGGCATCGCCCGGATCATGGAGCTGACCCACGGCGTGGGCGCGGACTCGGTGCTGGAATGCGTTGGCATGCAGGAATCGATGCAGCAGGCCATGGGCGCGTGTCGCCCGGGCGGCACCATCGGTTACGTCGGCGTCCCGCATGGCGTGACGTTCGACGGCCAGAAGCTCTTCTTCTCTCAGCACCGCATGCTGGGCGGGCCTGCACCGGTGCGCCGCTTCCTGCCAGACCTGATGGATCGCGTGCTCGAGGGCAGCATCCAACCGGGCAAGGTGTTCGACCTGCAGCTGCCGATCGCCGACGTCGCCGAAGGCTACAAGGCGATGGACGAGCGTCGGGCGATCAAGACCCTGTTGCGGGTGTGACCCGCGTGTACTTCGGAGAACAACCATGAAAGATGTGACCGTCGTCGTCGGTGCCGGATCCATCGGTCAGGCCATCGCACGCCGCGTCAGTGCCGGGCGGCACGTCGTGCTCGCCGACCTCAAGAACGAGAACGCCCAGTCCGCGGCGAACGTCCTGGCCGACGCCGGTTTCGAGGTGACCGCCACCACGGTGGACGTGTCGTCGCGTCCATCGGTGCAGGCCTTGGTGCGCGAGGCCAGTGCAATCGGGCCGATCAAGGTACTGGTGCATGCGGCGGGCGTCTCGCCCTCGCAAGCACCCATCGCCACCATCCTGGCGGTGGACCTGTACGGCACGGCGATGCTGCTGGAGGAATTCGGTGCCGTCATCGCACCGGGTGGATCCGGTGTGGTCATCGCTTCGCAATCTGGTCACCGCCTGCCTGCGCTGACGCCGGAGCAGGACGCCGTGCTTGCCACCACGCCGGCCGAGGATCTGCTGCAACTGACCATGCTGCAGGCGGACGCCATGAAGGACACTTTGTACGCCTACCAGCTCTCGAAGCGGTGCAATGCGCTGCGCGTGCGGGCAGAGGCGGTGCGTTGGGGTGAACGCGGCGCCCGCGTGAATTCGATCAGCCCCGGCATCATCATCACGCCACTGGCGCGCGATGAGCTGACCGGCCCGCGTGGCGAGGGTTATCGCAACATGCTCGCGAAGAGCCCGGTCGGGCGCGCTGGCACACCGGACGAAATCGCGGCGCTGGCCGCGCTGATGATGGGGCCAGAAGGCCGATTCATCACCGGCAGCGACTTTCTCATCGACGGCGGTGTGACGGCGTCGTATTTCTACGGGCCGTTGGCGCAGCGTTGAATATCAAGTAGATGGTCAGGATAAAGCCCTGACTGTCTGCTTTTGGCCGAATACAGACATTCGCGCCCTCGCGGAATGACGCTCAAGGTGGAGGCTCCGGCTCACGGATCTTGCTCTCGCGTCACCGTGCAGCGGTGGCGCATCGAGTGCGGGCCAGGCCCGGATGGCCCGCTGCTCTGCCCGCCCCCTCTGCGCGGCGGTGAGTCGGAGACGACAGGCCCGCAGGGCCCGGCCCCGGCTCACGGACTTGCCGGGCAGGAATGCCCGGCAAGCGACAAGCGAGGGTGCCGTTTTCTCTTGAGTAATTTTCTTTTACTCCGGGCATCCTGCCCTACGCCCTTCGGGCCAGCTCCGCTGTTCGCGCATGCTCCTGCGTGCTCGTGGACAAGCAAAAGAGAAGGACCTCGCGCGCCAGAACCGCACGAAAGCTCTGCTCGCGCCAGGCGCACGGAGGCTCTGCTCCTGATCCTTTTTGAAACGAGCGCAAGGGTTGCCAATCGCAAGTGCGCGCGCTGCTTGACCTCCCGCGGATGACATCCCCCGCCCGACTCTGCAACCATCCCCCACCTTGAAGCGCATCGCGCGCCCGCCGCAGGGAGTCTCCATGTCCGCACCCTCTTCCGTCCGCCGCGACGTCGGCCCGATGGCGCTGATGTTCACCGGGCTGGGCTCGATCATCGGCTCGGGCTGGCTGTTCGGCGCCTGGCGCGCGGCCGGGCTGGCCGGCCCCGGTGCGGTCTGGGCGTGGGTACTGGGCGCGGCGATCATCACCACCATCGCGCTGACCTATGCGGAGCTGGGCTCGATGTTTCCCGAGTCCGGCGGCATGGTGCGCTACGGCCACTACTCGCACGGCTCGCTGGTCGGCTTCATCGCCGCGTGGGCCAACTGGATCGCGATCGTCTCGGTGATCCCGGTCGAGGCCGAGGCCTCGGTACAGTACATGGCCTCGTGGCCCTACGCCTGGTCGCAGGCGCTGTACGTCGGCAAAGAGCTGACGCCGCCGGGTCTGATTATCGCCGCGGCGCTGGTGATCGTGTACTTCCTGATCAACTTCTGGAGCGTGAAGCTCTTTGCGCGCTCCAACAGCGCGATCACGGTGATCAAGCTGGTGGTGCCGGCCGCGACCGGCATCGCCCTGATCGCCAGCGGTTTCCATCGCGGCAACTTCGCGGTCGGCGTGCATGGCGGCACGCATGCGCTGGACTTCGCCGCGGTGCTGACGGCGGTCGCCACCGCCGGCATCGTGTTCAGCTTCAACGGCTTCCAGAGTCCGGTGAACCTGGCCGGCGAGGCGCGCAATCCGGGCAAGAGCATTCCCTTCGCGATCCTCGGGTCGATCGCGCTGGCGACCGTGGTCTACGTGATCCTGCAGGTGGCCTATCTCGGCGCGGTGCCGCCGGCGATGCTGGCCAAGGCCGGCTGGCACGGCATCGACTTCCGCTCGCCGTTCGCCGAACTGGCGATCATCGTCAACCTCAACTGGCTGGCGATCCTGCTCTACGCCGACGCCTTCATCAGCCCCAGCGGCACCGGCATCACCTACACCGCGACCACCGCGCGGATGATCTACGGCATGGAACGCAACGGCACGCTGCCGAGAGTGTTCGGCCGCCTGCATCCGAAGTGGGGCGTGCCGCGCCCGGCGATGTGGCTCAACCTCGTGGTGTCCTACCTGTTCCTGTTCTTCTTCCGCGGCTGGGGCACGCTGGCGGCGGTGATCTCGGTGGCGACGATCATCTCCTACCTCACCGGACCGGTCAGCGTGATGACCCTGCGTCGCACCGCGCCCGAGCTGCACCGTCCGCTGCGTCTCGCCGGATTGCCGTGGCTGGCCGGCATCGCCTTCATCATGTCCACCGAGCTGCTGTACTGGGCCAAGTGGCCGCTGACCGGCGAGATCATCCTGCTGATGGTCGTGG
>JAKAFQ010000493.1 GCA_021817875.1 Pseudomonadota bacterium | reverse complement strand
TCTATTGCGCACCTCGCGATGGAATTGGAGGGCGGCCGTCTAGAACGGCCTGCGCTGGTGGTTGCACCGACCAGCTTGATGTTCAACTGGCACGACGAGATTCGCCGCTTCGCCCCAAGCCTGCGCTGCTTCAACTTCGCCGGCGCCGATCGGGGACGGCGGGAACGCCTCGACGACGCTCACGTCATCTTGATCAGCTATGCGATGCTGACGAACGAACTTCCGAGTCTCTCGCATCGCGATTTTTCTCTGCTCATAATGGACGAGGCCCAGTGGATCAAGAATCCGGCGACTATGAGCGCGCACGCAGTGAGACGGATCCGCGCCACGCACCGTATCGCAGTCACAGGGACACCCATCGAGAACCACCTTGGTGAACTCTGGGCGCACTTCGATTCGGTAATGCCGGGGTATCTTGGCGACCGACGGTCGTTTCAGCGCACCTTTCGCGAACCGATCGAAAGAGAGCAAGACGATCGACGGTTGGCAATTCTTCGCGAGCGAATCGCGCCGTTCGTGCTCCGACGCAGCAAAGCGGCGGTGGCCCCGGAACTTCCATCGAAAAGTGAAACGGTGGTCCGCGTGGCCATGGACCACGCGCAACGTCGACTTTACGAATCCCTGCGCTTGGCGATGAGCGAAACGGTCCGCGCCGCTTTGGCGGATTTTTCCGACAGGCGATCGCGGATCGTCGTGCTTGCAGCTCTGCTTAAGTTGCGACAAGTCTGCTGTGATCCGCGCCTGCTCAACGGCTCAAGTGACCGACCACCAACATCCGGAAAGCTAGCAACGCTGCTCGATTTGGTGCGGACGCTGCGCAACGAGCGGCGCCAGGTATTGGTGTTCAGCCAGTTTACCTCGATGCTCGAACTCATTGCGACGGAACTGCGGCGCGAGCGGCTCACGCACGGAATGCTGACCGGTGAAAGCCGAGATCGGCGCATGATCGTGGGGCGCTTTCAGGGCGGCGAAACGCCGATCCTTCTCGCGAGCTTAAAAGCGGGAGGAGTCGGCATCAATTTGACGGCGGCGGACGCGGTCATTCATTATGAACCGTGGTGGAATCCGGCCGTAGAGATACAGGCCGTGGATCGAGCACATCGCCTCGGACAGAACCATCCCGTTTTTGTATACAAGCTGCTCTGTGAAGACAGCATCGAGGAAAAAATCGAAGATATGAAGGATCGCAAGGCGGATATCTCGAAGTCCGCGCTCGACGGGATTAATTCCGCCGAATGCGGATTGAGCAGGTCGGATCTGTGCGCCTTGTTGGAACCTTGCGCCGACGGAAAAGCCAATGATGATTGATCTTGATAATCGGACGCCAAGGCCGCTCGCGCGCGAGCGGCCGGACTCGAAGTCGCCGCGATCAGCGCTCGTCGCGCTCGTTGCCGGCACCAAACGCCTGCGCAAAGTTCCATCCGTTGGTCGTCTCGACGCCCGTCGCAGGATCCCAGCCGGGACCCGGCCGCAGCGTCGAATCGGTGCCAAAGGTCAACACGAACTAGCGAGTCGAGACGGACTTTCGTACGGCGCGCTGACATAGGTCGGCAGATCCTGCAACGGCAGCGCGCGGTTCCACGCCGTGAGTTCCTGCGTGCCGTGCACATGCTGGAGCATGCTGGTCACGTTCGACCGCGTATTGGGCGTTCCGCCGATGTCGGTGACCGCGCCGCGCGGCAAGTTGTATGGGTTGGGCGCGGCCTATTCGAGGGGACGTTCCGCTCGCTGAACGGCGATCGACCAATATGCGGAGAACATCGGCGTCGCGGGACTCGTGCCGCCGATAACGCCGATCCCGTTAGGAAACTCAAACCCGGCTCATCGCTGAAGTAAATCGAGGTGACGCAGTGTTTTTTAGGAGCGGCGCACAACGACGCACCAAAACGAATCTCGACTGTCCAAAGCTGGACCTACCGCGTTTGACGCTTGCGGGGGTTCCGGTGCATCTGCGGGCGTTCCCGTATAATTGGGGCCCCCAATCAAGGGTTCTCCATGACCAAGCCGATTGCCCGCGATCCGATGTACCGCGGACGGGTATTTGACGCCGAGATTATCGAGTTGTGCGTCCGTTGGTACATCACGTACCGGTTGAGCTACCGCGACCTGGCGGCGATGATGGCCGAGCGTGGATTGGACCTATCGCACACGACGATCCTACGGTGGGTCATTCGGTATGTGCCCGAGTTCGAGAAGCGGTGGAACCGCTATGCACGTCGCATCGGGTCTTCTTGGCGGGTTGACGAAACATACCTCTGTATTCGGCGCAAATGGCATTACCTCTATCGTGCAGTGGACAAGCAGGGCAAGACTGTGGATTTTCTGCTGCGGCCGGATCGAGGCGTTGCCGCGGCGCAAGCGTTCTTCCGAAAAGCGCTCGCGACGAATCCAACGCGGTGGCCGCGCAAGGTAACACTGGACGGTCATGTGCCGAGCCGCTGCGCGCTACGGCTCTTGCGGCGGGAGAATCCAAAGTGGAAATACGTCGAAGTACGCAGCTGCAAATATTTGAACAATATCGTCGAGCAGGACCACCGAGCGATCAAGCGGCGTTGCGCGTCGATGGCGGGCCTCAAGTCATTCGCCACTGCGTCGATCACGATTGCGGGCATCGAATTAGCTCATCGTATCCACAAGCGCCAGTTCTCGTTCGGACCCGGTCGCCGTAGACGCGGCGAATCCCTCAAGCAGCAATGGGCGCGAGCTCTGGCGTAATGTTTCGCAAATGGCAGCGGGGAAACGTCCGTTTTGGGGTCCGCCGATGCACCAGAACCGTGCACGCTCTCGAACCCGGCGATAGCACGGCCACACATATGGCAGCGTTGCGACCGATCAGGCTCAGTGACGGGCGCGCTTTTTCCCGATTTACGTTTCGTTGAGAGTTTCAAGGGGCGAGTCCTATCGTGGGCAGTCTTGGCCGGGGTGGCGAGCGAACAGCGCGTGTCACAGTCGCTGCGATTCGCGCGCACCGTCTTCGGTGAAGATCGACAGAGTCACCGTCGGCGGGTACAGCCGCTCGCGATGCTCCGGCACGTGCGACTCCGTCACTTCGAGCAACTCAGGGCCGGTGAGCACATTAAAAAAGCTGACCGCATCGACCCGCTGCGCGTCGCTTGATTTGCCGTCGATGTTGCTCGGAGTGAAACTCGGCATTACGCTCTCTCAAGGTTGGCCTCGGGGTTGGTTCGGTGGATGCTTGGTAACAAACATCGTACCAATCCCGGTCAACCTACGTCGATCCAGCGGGCAGCGGTGCCGAGTCTGTTGTCGCTCGGTGCTGCCCAAAGGCGCACATGCTGTTTTCAAACGATGTTTGGGTCAGCCTGGCGGGGACCACGGCCAGCCGGCGGGTGGAATCACCCACTGTGCGGCATCCGCGAGTGCTGTCATCACCGGCTTTTTCTTTTCGCCAACAACGTGGGCGTGGGCAGGATCATTTGGTAGAGGATTTCGTTCGACGCCTTGGCCAAGGCTTCTAGCGAACCCCGTGGTTATGGCGGCAACTGAAAAACGAGTGGGATCTGAGATCACGGAGTTAGCGTCAAGGCCGCGGGCGATTAATACATCCTCTATGTAGACGGAGAATTTCAGCGGGTCGCTGGGGTATCCCTTAAATGCCTGGGAGGAGATTCGCCACGAATTGCGATTCTTATCCCATACGATGTAGGTTGTTTGGCTCGGAATCCTGCGAAACAGCCTCCAGGCATCCTGTACCGTCGCGTCGTCCAAGCCTAGCAGGTTGCTGAAAAAGGCTTGAACTTACGCATATTTATGCTGCCAAAATTGAAGTGTGTGAAATTGGAGATTGAACAAT
>JAKAFQ010000492.1 GCA_021817875.1 Pseudomonadota bacterium | reverse complement strand
CTGCTCGCCCTGCCGGTGATCCCGTTGTGGACCTACGCCCCGGGCGTACCGCTGCTCGCGCTCGGTGCGTTCCTGATGCAGTTCCTGGTGCAGGGGGCGTGGGGCATCGTCCCGGCGCACTTGAACGAGCTGTCCCCGCCGGGCGTACGCGCGATCCTGCCGGCTTTCGCCTACCAGCTCGGCAACTTCGCGATGGCGCTGCTCGCGCCGCTGCAGTCCGGCATCGCCGCCCGCCATGGGCACGACCTCGCGGCCGTGCTCGCCTGGACACTCGGCATCGTCGCCGTGGCGTTGACGGTGGCGACGCTCCTCGGCAAGGAAGCGAAGAGCGTCGCGTTCGTCAGCACGCCGGGCCAGCGCTGAGCCGGCCGGTACCGGGAACTCAGTCCGCCGGCTTGATGAACTTCAGCAGGTAGGCGTCGGCGTAGCCGATGGCCGCGTAGTGTCGGCGGGCCGCCGCAGTCTGGTCCGCCAGCGTCGGCGGCAGGAGGAAGACCGGCACGTTGCGCGGATCCTTCGGGTTGGCGAGGGCCTCGGAGGTCCCGCCGAGCTCGAAGCCGGCCGACTCGGCCTCGTGGATCACGAAGGCCTGGGGCAGGCGCGCCATCGGGAAGCACGTGGGCAGCGGCGTTCCGGGCGCACAGCGATGGCCGGCGATGCCGAGAATGCCGCCCGGCTTGAGCACGTGGTAGGCGCTGCGCAGGAACTTCTCGAGGAAGATCGGCGTCACCTCGTGGTGCACGTTCTCGAACATCAGATCATGCATGTTGTTGAACGTGACCACCATGTCGGCGGAATCCGGCGCGCCGAGATGCAGGTAGTCCGGCAGCTCGAACGGCTCGAGCCGCACCCGGCCGTAGACGGCCGGATCCGCAGCGAGCTTGTGCTGGTAGTAGAGCGCCGAGCGGTGCGCGTAGCCGCTCGTGCCGGCCACGGGGGACGTCGCCTCGATGAGCTGGCCGTGCGCGTGCAGGAACGGCGCGAGAATCTCCGTGTACCAGCCCCCTCCGGGCAGCACTTCGACCACGCGCATGTTCGGGCGGATGCCGAAGAACTCCAGCGTCGCGAGCGGATGGCGGTACGGGTCGCGCTCCTTGTAGGCCGGGGTGCGCTGCGGGCCGTTGATGGCGGCTTCGAGCGCCTGCCGCACGGCGGGCGGCGTGGCCGCGAAGGCCGGGACGGTCCAGGCGAGGACTGCCGCAGCGGCGACGGCCACCCGCCGGAGCGTCGGCGGGCGCCGGCCCGCAAGCCGGCGAGAGGGGATGCGCGAAACGGTCGCAACAGGCGGGGTCATGGCGCGGTCTCCGTTACCGAAAGACGCTAACGATAGCGCGGCTTGCCTTCAGCACCAACTCCACCGCTGCGGATCGCCCTCCCGCCGGGCGTCCTCTCGGATTGTCCCGCGACGGATCGGGGCCGCTGCCGCCGTCTCCCGGTGCGTGCCCGCCGGAGGAAACCCGCGTTGACTCGATCGGCCTCAGTCCCCGCGGATCAGCATCGGCTTCAGATAGGGCCAGAGGGTATCGAGCACCAGCGGCTCGCCGCGGGCATCGGGATGCAGGCCGTCCGGTTGCATCAGGCGGCGGTGCAACGCCACCTTGTCGAGCAGAAACGGCACGAGGCGCAGCTGATATCGCCGTGCGAGAGCCGGGTACATGTCCGCGAACGCCTGCGCATACCGTGGCCCGTAGTTCGGCGGGATGAGCATGCCGACCAGCAGCACGCGCACGCCGGCGGCCTGGGCCATGCGCACCATGGCGGCGAGGTTTTTTTCCGCGAGAGTGAGCGGCAAGCCCCTCAACCCATCGTTCGCACCGAGCTCGAGGATCAGGATACCCGGCCGGTGCGCTTTGAGCACGTGGGGCAGCCGCACCAGGCCCCCGGCGGTGGTCTCACCGCTGACGCTGGCGTTGGTGATCCGGTACCGGTACCCTTCGCTGCGCAGTCTCCTGGCGAGCAGCGCCACCCAACCCTGATCGGGCCGCAGGCCGTGCGCGGCGCTCAGGCTGTCGCCGAACACGAGGATGCTGCGGCGTGCCGCCGCCGCGCACTGGAACGCGATGAACATCAACCCGATGCCCAACGCGCACGCCCATAGCCGGGACGCCCGCACCGACGCGCGGGCCTCAGGCGCCGCGGACGGCAGGGCGCCAGAGGCACTCACGCGTGCTCCCGGCAAGCTCGTCAGTGTTCTCACGGCAGAGGGTCTCTCCAGGCAGGTCGACAGTCCGGAAGGCCGGCTCACTATAGTGCACGATGTGTCGCTCGACATCGCCGCAGGCGAATCGGTCGCCATCGCCGGGCCCTCCGGCGCAGGCAAATCGACCCTGCTCGCCCTGCTCGCCGGACTCGATCTGCCGAGCGCCGGTCGCGTGCTGTTCGAGGGGCAAGACCTCACGAGGCTCGACGAGGACGGGCGAGCGCGCCTCAGGGCCGAGCGCGTCGGCTTCGTGTTTCAGGCATTCCACCTCGTCCCGGCGCTCACCGCGCTCGAGAATGTCATGCTGCCCCTGGAGCTCGCCGGGCGCGCCGGGGCGCGCGAGGCGGCGCTCGAGACGCTGCGCGGCGTGGGGCTGGCCGATCGCACCGGCCACTATCCGCGCCAGCTCTCGGGCGGTGAGCAGCAGCGCGTCGCCCTGGCGCGGGCCTTCGTCACCCGCCCGGCGGTGTTGTTCGCGGACGAGCCCACCGGCAATCTCGATGCGGCGAGCGGCGAGCGCATCGGTCAACTGCTGTTCGAGATGAATGCCGGCTCGCACACCACGCTGGTGCTGGTCACACACGATCAGGCGCTCGCCGCGCGTTGCCGCCGCATCCTGCACATGGAAGCCGGCCGGCTGCTCTGATGCGTCCGCTCCGCTTTGCGTTGCGGATGCTCGCCCGGGAGTGGCGCTCCGGGGAACTCGGCGTCCTGCTGCTCGCACTGACGGTCGCCGTGGCGGCGCTGACCGGAGTCGCATTCCTGGTCAGCCGGATCAGCGCCGCGGTGCCGATGCAGGCCACCCGCGTGCTCGCCGCGGACCTGCGCGTCGACTCTCCCCAGCCGATTGCCGACGCCGATCTCATCCGGGCCGGGAAGCACGGCCTGCGCACCGCGCGCAGCACCGACATGCTGAGCGTCGTGTTCCATGGCGAGCAGAACCAGCTGACGGACATTGATGCCGTCACGCCGGGCTATCCGCTGCGCGGCACCGTCCTGGTCGCCGCCCAGCCCTTCGGCCGAGGTGAGCCCGCCACGGGCATTCCTCCGCCCGGGGTCGTGTGGCCCGATTCCCGTTTGCTCGCCTCGCTGGGAGCCCACGTGGGCTCGCTGCTCAGCGTCGGGGCGGCCACCTTCCGGGTGGGGCGCGTGCTGATCTCACGGCCCGATGCCGGCGGCACCTTCACGGGCCTGGTCCCGGGCCTGCTGATGAACGCCGCGGATCTGCCGCAGACGCAGCTCATCCAGCCCGGCAGCCGGGTGCGCTACAGCGCGCTGTTCGCCGGCACCCCCGAGCGTGTCGGGGCCTTCAGGACCTGGCTCGAAGCTCATCTGCGCTCCGGCGAGCGCCTGCGCGACATCGCCCAGACCAGTCCCCAGATCAAAAGCGCGGTCGAGCGCGCCAGCCGCTTCCTCAGCCTGGCGAGCCTGGTCGCGGTGCTGCTGTGCGCAGCGGCCGTGGCGCTCGCGGCGCGGCGGTATGTGGCACTGCATCTGGACCTGGTGGCGCTGTTGAAAACCCTGGGCGCCACGCGCGGTTTCATCCTGCGCCTGAGCATTCTGCAGCTTCTGGCGCTGGCGGCGCTCGCCACCGCCCTCGGCGCGTCGATCGGC
>JAKAFQ010000491.1 GCA_021817875.1 Pseudomonadota bacterium | reverse complement strand
GCAGACAGCGGCGCAGCGCCGTGAGCTCGCCTGGCAGCGTGCGCAGGAAATCAGCTATCAGGATCGGCTGTTCGGACAACTGCTCGGCGCGCGTTCCCGGGCGGCCGGCGCGCGTCCGGATGCCCGGCCGGCGGCCCAGCTGGTGTTCTGCATCGACGTACGTTCCGAGCGCTTGCGCCGCGCGCTCGAGAGCACCGAGCCTGGGATCGAGACGCGCGGATTTGCGGGTTTCTTTGGCCTGCCGATCCGCTACCAGCCCCTGGGCACCTCGGCGGGCGGCGCGCGGCTGCCGGTGCTGCTGGCGCCGAGCCTCGATGCGACCGACTCCACGGGCGCACCCGAGCAGGACGAGGCCGTCGCGGCGCGACGGGCACGGGAGACATCCCGGCGGGCCTCCCGCCGGCCGTTTCTGCGCTCGCCCTCGGGCGGCTTCTCGCTGGTCGAAACCATCGGCCTCGGATTCGCCGCCGCGCTGCTGCGGCGGCATTTTGCCGCGAGCGCGCCAGCGCGCGTCTCGCACGGCCGGACGAATCACGCATCCCGGACGCTGCGGCCGCGACTCGCGCCCTGGATCCCCATGAGCGTCACCGACCAGGCCGATCAAGTCGCCTCGATCCTGCGGGCCATGAGTCTCACGGCCGGCTTCGCGCGGCTGCTCGTGCTCGTCGGGCACGGCAGCCAGAGCGAGAACAATCCGCAGGCGGCGCTGCTCGACTGCGGTGCCTGTGGCGGGCACTCCGGGGACATCAACGCCCGGATCCTCGCCGGGCTGCTCAACGAGCACCCGGTCCGCCGGGCGCTCGCGGAGCGCGGCATCGTCATTCCGCAGGACACCGTCGCCGTCGGTGCGCTGCACAACACGACCACCGATGAGCTCGAGCTGTTTGATCTCGAGCGCATGCCCGCGAGCCACGCCGATGATCTGCGGCGCCTGGAGCGCAGCCTGCTCGAGGCCGGCCGGCGTACCCGCGCCGAGCGCGCGCCGCAGCTCGGGCTCGCGCCCCTCGCCTCCTCTGCCGCGGCGCTGCTCGCGGCGATGCGCCGTCGCGCCCGCGACTGGGCCGAGACCCGCCCGGAGTGGGGGCTGGCCAACAATGCAGCCTTCATCGTGGCCCCGCGAGCACGCACCCGCGGCGTGGATCTGGCGGGACGCTGCTTCCTGCAGGACTACACCTGGGCCGACGACCGCGACGGCAGGGTTCTCGAAGGCATCCTGACGGCGCCGATGATCGTGACCCACTGGATCAACCTGCAGTACTTCGCCTCCACCACCGATCCGGAGCACTTCGGCAGCGGCAACAAGCTGCTGCACAACGTGGTCTGCGGCAACGTGGGCGTGTTCGAGGGAAACACCGGAGACCTGCGCATCGGCCTCTCGCGCCAGTCCGTGCACGATGGGCACCGGTGGATGCACGCGCCGCTGCGGCTGTCCGTGCTCATCGACGCCCCGCGCGCCAGGATCGAGGCGGTGCTGGCACGGCACGCCACCGTGCGTCACCTGGTCGACAACGAGTGGATCCATCTCTTCCGGTTCGCCGATGCGCACATCGAATGGCGTCGGCACGGGCGCTGGCAGG
Organism: Pseudomonadota bacterium; assembly: GCA_021817875.1. The sequence goes on along the minus strand of JAKAFQ010000491.1, from coordinate 2,239 downwards.
ACTGGACGCCCGGGGAACGCCTGATGCAATGCGCGGACTCACCGGCCGGCACGTCCGCAAACCAAGGTAGGGGCAATCGCCATGAGTGAGGAAGCGAGCCCGAACGAGCTTCGCCTGAGCGCAGGGGTCGCCCGCCAGGCGGAACGAAACATCGCCTGGATCCTGCAGCGCCCCGGCTTCAGCGACTGGCTGAAGGACACCCTGCGCAGCGGTGTGCGGTGCGATCCGGTGCAACTGGCCAATGACCTGGAACTGCTGAGGCACCTGCTGCGCGCGTGGTCCGCAGCGCGCATCGAGGAGGAGCGGCTGAGCTTCAGCGCGCCCGCAGCGAGCCACACGCGCAGCGGGACGTGACGTCGCACCCTCGTGGTCCGCCGTCGCGGCCGCGCGGGCGCCCGCTCCGGCCGCAGGCACGCCCGTAGTCAACACCCGCCCGCTCCGGCGGCGAGCGGCTACGGGGCCTTCTGAGCGACGTCCCGGCCCGGCACACGAGCCCGATCCGACAGAGCGCCAAGGCATTCACCCGAGGAGAACGGCTCTCCCGGGGGCGGTTTCGCCACGACATCGGCGGCCGCGCGCAACGCCCGGCTCCGCTGGATCACCCTCGCTGAGCGGTCCCCGGCAACGGTCCGCCGCGGCCCCGTTGCGCAGCGCACTCGGACTCAATGGGCTTCGCACAGCTATTCTTGACTGCGTAGTACAGAATACGCTACGGTACCCCGTATTGACGTTGTCTCTGCCCCGAAAACCCAAGGAGCCCTCATGTCGAAGTTCACGATTCATACCCTGGACAGCGCGCCGCCGGCCAGCAGGCCGCTGCTGCAGCACTCGCTGAAGGCCTACGGCATGATCCCGAACCTGCATGCGATCATGGCCGAATCCCCAGAGCATCTGGAGGCCTACAAGCAGTTGCACGAACTGTTCCAACACACGAGCCTGAGCGCCGCCGAGCGCAACGTGGTGTGGCTCGCGATCAATGTCGAGCACGGTTGCCATTACTGCGTGCCCGCGCATTCGTGGATCGCGAAAGCGCAGGGTCTCGATGAGGCCACACTCGCGGCGCTGCGTGAGAACCGACCGCTGCCGGATGCGCGCCTGGAGACGCTGCGCCAGTTCACGCTGAAGCTCGTACGTCAGCGGGGCAACGTATCGGACGCGGACGTGGAGACGTTCCTGGCCGCGGGATTTACCGAGCGCAACGTCCTCGATATCCTGGTCGGGCTCGCGCAGAAGGTCATGTCCAATTATCTGAACCATCTCGCCGAAACGCCGGTCGACGCGCCGTTCGCCGCGTACGCATGGAAGGTGCCGCAGCACGCGGCCGCCTGAGCCGCCTCCAGGAAAGACCCGTGGCCGGACGTCCCCGCAGCTTCGATACCCACGCGGCTCTCGACCAGATCGTCGAGGCGTTCTGGGATCACGGGTTCGCGGGGACGTCCGTCGATGACTTGCAGGAGCGCATCGGGGTGAAGCGCGGCAGTTTCTATGCCGCGTTCGGCGACAAGGAAGCCGCCTGGCGGCGCGCGCTCGATCGATACACGAGCAGCGTCACCGCGGCGGCGATCTCGACACTGCAATCCCCGGGTGCGCCGGCGGAGCAGGTCGCCGCATTCATTCGCTTCGTCGGACGGTTCCTCGCGGACAATAGCGGTCGCGGTTGCATGTTCCTGACGGCGGCCGGGCAGCCGCCGCCCGCCGGGCGCGCAACCCGCGAGCAACTCGCGCGGCTCGAGCGGGCGTTGTTCGCGGCAATTCGCCGCAGGGCGCCCGAGCCGATCGGCTCCTACGTGATCGCGCTGCTCCTCGGCATGAACACGATGGCGCGATCGGGTATGCCGGCCAAGACGGTCCTCGCAGCCGCCGACGCCGGCGCCGAAGCCGCGGTATCGATGATCCGGCGCGCGGCGTCGCGCAACGGGTCGGCCGCGCCCGGCGGCGGGTGAACCGCTGGGCACCGGTATCGCGCAGCCGGCGCCATAGAGCCTGTCCCGCGCGAAGTCCCTGAGCCTTCGGCGCGTATCCCCGCGCGGGAGCGAGCGATGCCGGCAACCGCCCCGGTCACGACCCACCTGGCAGGCGCAGAGTCAGGGCGAGAGTAGACACGGTGGATCCCCGACGTCACACACAGGAAATTCGAGCCGTAAAGGATGGCTCGCCACCGGATGCGGCCGGCGCTGAGCGCACCATGCCTCCTACGTCACCACCTGAGTTCAAGCTCCCTCAGCTCTTGCGCTCGGGA
>JAKAFQ010000490.1 GCA_021817875.1 Pseudomonadota bacterium | reverse complement strand
CATTTCGAGCGCGCTCATGTGCGGCGGAACGGCCGCTCGCTGGCTGATGCCATTCAGGCGGAATTCGATTTCAACTGGAACAGACATCGGTCAGTATCCTCCGCAGGAGGTTGTGCACCAGTTCGCGCCGATACCAGTCGGAGGCGCGAACGTCGCTGATCGGATGAATCGCCGCATCCGCGGCTTCGACCACCCGGTCGATGCGCCTGGGATCGAGCCGGCCCTCCGCCAGCACCCGTTCGGCCTCGTGCGCGCGAATCGCAGTCGGCGCCACCGCGCCAAGCGCCAGTCGCGGGTTCTCGAGTCGCCCGTCGCGAAGCGTGCCGCCCACCGCGAGCGCAATCGTGGAAATATCAAGGGCAGGGCGGGTTCCGAATTTGATGTAGCGATCCACCCAGCCTGCCGCGGGCACGGGGAGGTGCACCGCGACCAGAAGCTCATCGGGCCGGCGGGCGGTACGGCCGGGTCCGGTGAGGAATTCGGACAGCGGCAGGCGCCGCTCCGCGATCCCCGTCGCCGCGGCGCTCGCCAGAACCACCGAAGCGCCGAGCACGAGCAGCGGCACCAGGGTGTCGCCGGCAGGAGAGGCGTTGCAGATGTTGCCGCCGAGGGTCGCGGCGTTGCGTATCTGATCGCTTGCAAAGTGGTCACAGGCGTTCCACAGCGCCGGTGCGTCGGTCCGCACCAGGGGATCATCGCGCAGCGCGCTGATGCTGGTCAGCGTGCCGATCTCGATGGCGCCGTTACGCCGGCTGATGCCGCGCAGCGCCGCTATGCTCTGGATATTGAGCAGCGTCGGCGCGAAGCGCACCCGTCCTGCCCGGCTCTGGGGCATCAGATCGGTGCCCCCGGCGAGTATGGTGGCGGGGCCGGCCGCAAGCACCTGCAGGGCTTCGGTGAGCGAGCGCGGAGCGGTGTAATTGAGAATTTCAGCCACAGTCAGAACCTCACTGGCTCCTGGTAGCGCCCGAAGACCTGTACGAGCTCCCGGGTGATCTCGCCGACGGTCGCATAAGCCTTCACGGCGTCCATCATCGCAGGCATGACATTCTGGCCGCAAGCCGCCGCGTTTTTGAGCGCGGCGAGTGTCCGGGAGACGTTCGCGGCGTCACGCCGGGCGCGGACGGCGTCCAGCCCGGCGATCTGAGCGCGCGCGTCGTCCTCCCGGTAGGGATGCAGTTCCACCTCGGCGTACTGTTCACCCTCCTGGCGGTAGCAGTTGACGCCGACTTTTCTGAAATCACCCGATTCGATGGCGCGCACCATTTTGTACGCCTGGGCGGATACGCGCGCCTGAATCTCCCCCGAGGCGACCTGCTGGACGATGCCGCCGTTGGCGTCGGTTTCGGCGATGATCGCGCGGATCCTCTCGCGCATCTGGTTGGTGAGCGTCTCGATGTACCATGAGCCGGCGAGCGGATCGACGGTTTCGGTCAACCCCATCTCCTCGATCAGCAGCTGCATGGTGCGCAGGGAAATCCGCTGCGCATATTCCGACGGTATCGTGTATGCCTCATCGTAACAGCACAGGGCCATGGTCTGCGCACCGGACAGGGCGCTGATCAGCGCGTAATACGCGCCACGGACGATGTTCACCTCGGGCTGTTCGAGCGTCAGACCGCCGCCGCCGCCGCCTGCGATCATCCGCATCCACATGGATCCGGGCTTCGTGGCGTGATACTCGTCGCGCATGATGGCGGCCCACAGGCCGCGGCCGGCGCGGAATTTGGCGACCTGCTCGAATATGTTGCCGAAGATGTTGAAGTTGAAAGACAGCCGGCCGGCGAATTCGTCGATCGGCAGGCCGCGCTTTACGACCTCGTCGGCGTAGGCGCGGGCGATGCAGAATGCGTAAGCCATCTCCTGGGCCGGGTCCGCGCCGGATTCGCGGATGTGGTAGCCACAGACCGATACCGGGCTGTACTTGGGCGCGTGATGCGCGCAGTACTCGATCGTATCGCCGACCAGACGGATCGACGGTGCAACCGGATAGATCCAGGTTCCGCGGCCGATGAATTCCTTCAGGATGTCGTTCTGCGCGGTGCCGCGCAGCTTCTTGATGTCGTAACCGCGCTTTTCCGCCATCGCCAGATACATCGCGATGAGCTGCGGCGCGGCTCCATTGATCGTGAGCGAAACCGTGATCTTGTCGAGATCGACCCCGGCGAAGGCGACCTCGAAGTCATCCAGGGTGTCCACGGCCATTCCGACCCGGCCGACTTCGCCTTCGGCGGCCGGATCGTCCGAATCGAGGCCGCACTGCGTGGGCAGATCGAACGCGACGTTGAGACCGGTCTGGCCGTTGCCGATCAGATAGTGGAATCGCTTGTTCGTGTCCGCGGCGTTGCCGAAACCCGTGTACTGGCGCATCGTCCACGGCTGCCTGCGGTACATGAGCGGGTGAATGCCGCGTGTGAACGGGTATTCCCCGGGTTGGCCCACCATCGAATAGCCGCCGGTCCGCTCGACATCGGCCGGGCCATAGACCGGCTGGATCTCGATGCCGGATTCATTCACGACCGGCCCGGACTGTTTTGAATCGCTCATGGAACATTTGCCTCGACGAACGCCACTATCTCATTCAGCCGTGAACTCGACGGAAACACACCCTTGAACCCCAGCGCGCGCAGATCCGCGTGATCCGCCTTGGGGATGTTGCCGCCGATGATCCACAGGCGGTTGCCGAGTCCGGACTGCTCCAGCATCGGCTTGAGCTTGCGGCAGAAGTCCAGGTGTGACCCCGCCATGCTCGACAGAGCAACCACGTCGGCGTCGTTTTCGCGTGCGATCTTCGCGATCGATGCCGGCGTCTGACGCAAGCCGGTATAAATGACCTCGAAGCCGGCATCCATCAGCGCACGTGCCACCACCTTGGCGCCATGATCGTGTCCGTCGAGACCGGGTTTGCCGAGGACGATCCGGATCGGCCGTTTTTGATTCATCGCGTCAACTCCCGTGCGATGACCAGCTTCAGTATCTCGCTGGTTCCGCCACCGATCAAGGTGAAGCGCACGTCACGCAGGTAACGTTGGATCGGATATTCCATCGCGTAGCCATATGAAGCGAAGATTCTGGCCGCCTGGTCGCAGACGTTCGCGGCCGTCTCACTTGCCAGCAGCTTCGCCATGGCCGCTTCGCGGTGGTGGGGCAGGCCGGCGTCATAGCGGCGTGCCGCTTCGTAGACGAGCAGCTTGGCGGCGTCCAGTCCGGTCGCCATTTCCGCGAGTTTCAGCTGGATGGCCTGGTATGCGCTGATCGGCTTGCCGAACTGTTTGCGTTCGCAGGCATAGCGGATCGAGGCATCCAGCGCGGCGCGGGCGATGCCGACCGCCATGGCGCCGGTGATGACGCGGATTTCAGCGAGCGTCTTGCGCAGGTGCTCTTCGCCGTCGCCTTCGACCCGCGACAGACGATGCGTGTCGGGGACGAAGCATCCGTCGAGACTCAATTCGGCGGTGGGCAGGGCCCACACGCCCATCTTGTGGATGTTGCGCCCCACCTGCAACCCGGCGAAGCCGCGCTCGACGAGAAAAATCGTCAGCTTCGACTCTGCTCCCGCGCGTGCGAATACCGTGAAGAAATCCGCCACGGTGGCGGAGGTGACCCACGTCTTCTGCCCCGTGAGCAGGTAGCCGCCGTCGGTGCGCTCGGCGCGCGTCGCGATGCCCGCGAGGTCGCTTCCCGCGTTGGGTTCGGTCATGCAGATCGCACCGATTTTCCTGCCTTGCAGCGCGGGCCGGAACAGGCGCTCCTTGATGTCCGGGTTGCCGAGCAGTTGCAGGAATTTCGTGCCCATCAGCGATTGCATGGCGGCAG
>JAKAFQ010000489.1 GCA_021817875.1 Pseudomonadota bacterium | reverse complement strand
GCACCGGCCGCCGCGGCGTGATCCGGTTGCCACGACCGTCGCGCCCGGGCCTAAAATGATTCTCTTCCCGCGCCTCGGGGCAGGGTACGCGATGAAACTCGTGGATCTGCTGAAGAACGTCACTTTCGGGGCCGCCGCCGGCGTCGCTCTGCTCACCGTGCTGCCGATCTTCGGCGCGGTGGGAACCTTGACCACGGCCGGACAGATCGTCGGGTCACTGGCCGGCGGTGCGGCTGGCCTGTTCGATGCCCTGCACAGAGCGCGCGATCCGCGCGCGCACCGGGAGAGCTGAGTGGTAGCGGGGCGCGCGGCAGCCGTCGCGCCCGGTGCCCTGCGGTCCGGGCGCCGAGGGAGGAGCCACGCAACGCGATGGCCGCGGACGGTCCCCTGTCCGGGTGTCCGCAGGCGCTCGAAGGGCGGTTGGACTACGCGCGCCGGGCGCGGCTCATGCGGTACGGCGCGCGGTGTTGTGGAGCGGGCGCAGCGGCGGCTCCGGCCTGCTGCAGCAGGCGGGTCCCCACTTTCACGATCGTGTCGATGATGGGAATGAGCTCGCGGCCGAGTTGCGAGAGCGCGTATTCCACCGACGGCGGGGAGGTGGGCGCCACCTCGCGGATCACGACGCGCTTCGCCTCCAGCTCCCGCAGCCGCACGGCCAGCATCTTGGGGGAAATGCGGTGAATGTCCCGGCAGAGTTCGCCGAAACGGCGCGGCCCGCCGGACAGTTGCCAGATGACGTTGGTGGTCCACGCCCCGCCCAGCAGCCGCATGCACGTGCCCATGGGACAGCCGTCGGGCGGAGGCGGGGCTTTGCTCTTGCGGACCTTGTGCGGCACAGGCGATTCCTTACCGGGAGGTTAGCGGATTTTTCTGATTACGGAAAGTAAGGTGCTATACAAGAGTAAGTACGGCTGGTAGCTTCTGGCCGCTTCGCATCTGTTCACAGGAGGACCGACATGAAATTGTTCTACGCGAGCGGCGCGTGCTCGCTCTCGCCGCATATCGTGGCCCGTGAGGCCGGGATCGATCTGCAGCTGCAGAAGGTCGACCTGACGACCCAGACGATCGCCACGGCCGGTGACTTCCTGAGCGTCAATCCGAAGGGCTACGTGCCGGCGCTCCAGCTCGACAGTGGAGAGATCCTCACCGAAGGCCCGGCGATCGTCCAGTATCTGGCCGACCTCAAGCCCCAGTCGGGTCTGGCGCCACCCGCGGGGACTCTGGCCCGCTACCGTCTGGAGGAGATGTTGGGGTACATCAACTCGGAGCTGCACAAAAGTTACTCGCCGCTGTTCCGGCCGGACAGCCCGGCGGAGACGCGCGCCGAGCAGCAGGCGTATCTGCTGCGCCGCTATGCATTGATCGACCAGCAGCTCGAGGGACGAAAGTATCTGTTCGGGGACACGTTCACGGTAGCGGATGCCTATCTGTTCACCGTGACGGGCTGGGCCGAATACGTGAAGCTGGATCTGTCGCAGTACGCCAACCTGCGGACGTTCCAGCAGCGCGTCGCCGCGCGCCCGGCGGTGCAGGCCGCCATGAAAGCCGAGGGGCTGATCCACTAGCCCCGGCGGGGGGGTGCGGGGTACGTCGCAGCGTGCCCCGGCCCGGCCCGCTCGTCCTCGGTCCGGGCCGGGATCCGGCCGGTGGTACATTCGGCGATCCACACCTGCCGCTGCGGCAGGTATGCTGAGGCCGAATCACGCTGCCTGAGGACTCTCATGCCCGAGCAACCCCCAAGCGTCACCCTGCGCCAGGTAAGGGACTACCAGTTCGAGATCCGCTTTGCGGACGGCATGGCGCATCTGATCTCGGACGAGCCGCCGCCGCTGGGCCAGTCCGCCGGGCCTTCCCCCTCGCATCTGCTGCTGGCCGCGGTCGCCAATTGCATGAGCTCCAGCCTGAACTTTGCGCTTGCCAAGTTCAAGAACCCATCGGGTGGCATCACCACTACCGCGCGCGCACACATCGGCCGCAATGATGCCGGACGGCTGCGGGTGCTTCACATCGAGGTGCAGATCCGTCTCGGGGCGGCCGCGGATAAGCTTCTGCATCTGGAGCGGGTCCTGGCACAGTTCGAAGACTTCTGCACCGTCGGCGCCAGTGTGCGGGCCGGCATTCCGACGGAGGTCTCGGTATTCGACGGGCTCGGCGTCAGGCTCAAATGACCTTTGCGCGCCGGCCCGCTTCAATACATGCGGCCGACGCCCGGATGAGGGCCGTCTCCACCCTTCATTTTCCACCCTGGGACAGCTTATGAGCGCTCACGACAGCGGTGAATTCAAGGATGCGCGTGCCCAGTGGGACGCGCGGTTTACCGCACCGGGCCTGTGGTTCGGCGATCAACCGAATGCGTTTCTGCGCCGCGAGGCCGGTCGTCTGCGACCCGGCTCCGCGGTACTCAGCGTGGCCGATGGCGAAGGCCGCAACGCGATTCACCTGGCGGAGCTGGGACACCGGGTCACCACGTTCGATCTGTCGCCGGTCGCGGTCGATAAGGCGCGCCGTTGGGCCGCGGAGCGCCGCGTATCGGTTGATTTTCACGTCGGGGACGTCGATACCTGGACCTGGGCGCCGTCGGCTTTCGATGCCGTGGCCGCCATCTTCGTGCAGTTCGCCGGTCCGACGATGCGTGAGCGGATGTTCGGCGGCATCTGGCGCACCCTCAGACCCGGCGGAGTGCTGCTGGTGCAGGGCTATACGCCCCGGCAGCTCGAGTACGGCACGGGGGGGCCCGGCCGGCTCGATCACCTCTATACTTCGCAAATGCTGCGCGATCTGCTGCCGCAGGCCCGGTGGCTGCTGCTGAACGAGCACGAGGCAGTGCTCGAGGAAGGCAGGGGACATGCGGGCCACTCGGCGCTGATCGATGCGGTCGCGCTCAAGCCACCGACCCCCGCCTCAGGACCCTGAGCGCACGGCAGCCCGCCCGTGCGCTGCTCAAGACCATGACCGAGAGCCCCACGTCCCCGGAGCTTTGGATCGGACTCGACACCGGAGGCACCTACACGGATGCGGTGGCGCTCGATGGCGAGCGCCGGGTGGTGGCGAGCGCCAAGGCGCTGACGACGCACTGGGACTTGTCCCTCGGCCTCGGTGCGGCGCTGCGTTCGGTGCTCGATGCGCTGCCTGAAGGGGAGCGCCAGCGGATCTCGCTCGTGTCGGTCTCGACGACACTCGCGACGAATGCGGTCGTCGAGAATCGCTTCAGTCCGATCTGCGCGATTCTCGTCGGCTTCGATGAGCGCATGACCGAGAAGACGGGAATTCACGGCCGCCTGGGAGGGGTGGTGGTGAGGGTGCGCGGCGGACACGACCCGACCGGGCGGGAGGAGCAGCCGCTCGATGAGGCGGCCGTGGACGCGGCGGTGCGCGAGTTCGCGCCTCAGGTTGAGGCCTTTGCGGTCGCGGCGCAGTTCTCCGTGCGCAATCCCGAGCACGAGCTGCGGGTGCGTGAACGCATCCGGGCCCTGTGTGGCAAGCCCGTCACCTGCAGTCACGAGCTCAGCGCGCAGTTGAATGCGCCGAAGCGCGCGCTGACCGCCGCGCTCAACGCCCGTCTGGTGCCGCAGATCCGGCATCTGCTCAAAGCCCTGGGCCAGGCGCTCGAGCGTGAGGCGATCGCCGCTCCGTTGATGGTCGTGAAGGGCGATGGGACTCTGATGAGAGCGCAGGTCGCCCTGGAGTACCCGGTGGAGACGGTGTTGTCCGGACCGGCGGCGAGCGTGGTGGGGGCGGCCTTCCTGAGCGGGCTCACGGACTTCACGGTCGCCGACATGGGGGGTACGACCACCGACGTGGCCATCATCGCCGACGCGCGTC
>JAKAFQ010000029.1 GCA_021817875.1 Pseudomonadota bacterium | reverse complement strand
TCTGGATGACAACCCGCGCGGCTTCGGACTGATGCAGCGCGACCATCGCTTCGCGGACTACCAGGACGATGGCGCCTGGTACAACCGGCGGCCGTCCTGCTGGGTGCGGACGAAAACCGCCTGGGGCAAGGGCGCGGTGATGCTGGTCGAGATTCCGACCCTCGACGAGACGATGGACAACATCGTGGCGTTCTGGAATCCGGACGGCGAGATCGTCCCGGGCCGGGTGTACGAGTACGGCTATCGGCTGTACTGGTGCCGTGAGAACCCCTTCGGTCCGCCGCTCGCGCACGTGCAAGCGACCCGCGACGGGATCGGGGGCGTCGTCGGACAACCACGCAAGGAGTTCTCCTGGCGCTTCGTGGTCGATTTCGTCGGCGGAGACCTGCCGATGCTCGCGCACGCCGACCACGTCGTGCCCGTGATCAGCGCCTCGAGCGGCCAGGTGCAGATCGTTTCGGCGCGACCGCTCACGCCTATCGGCGGCTGGCGCGCCATGTTCGACCTCGTCCCGGGGCAGGATGAGCAGCCGATCGACCTCAGACTTTATCTTTCCCTGCACGGTCAGGCGCTGTCGGAGACCTGGATGTATCAGTACACTCCGCCACCGCTTGCGCAGCAGCAGGCCTACCTCACCTGAGCGGGTCGCCGGGCGGCGCCACTACAGCAGCCGCGCGATCTCGAGCGCGAACCGGGCGGCGGCGCCCTCGGCGAAGCCTAGAAACAGCGACGGCTCGGCAATCTCCAGCTCGAGTACGACAGGTGTTCCTCGCGGATCACGCAGCAAGTCCACTCGCGCGTACAGCGGCATCACGGCGGCTCGCCCCATGCACACCAGCGCATCCAGCACCGTGGCTCCGAGCCGCTCCTGCGCTCGCTCGGGCGTACGGGGCGTGATGTGCTCCGGCGCGAACAACGCGCGGGTGGGATCCTCGCCCGGGCGCAGCAACGGACCCTTGCGGATCGCATGGCTCAAACGGCCCCCGAAATACACCAAGGCGGTCTCGCCGTTGCGATCGACATCGGCAAGATACGGCTGCAGCAGCACGCTGCGCCCCGCCGACAGCAGTCCCTGGGCGTGCGCAGCGGCTTGCGCGGCGCGACTGCGCGCGAGCCGCAGCGCGCCGCGGGAGCCTGCTCCCACGGCAGGCTTGACGACGAGCTCGGCGCACGAGTGACGGCGCAGGAATGCCTCCACGGCCCCTGTCGGGTCCTCGCCCGGCTCGATGAACTCGCTCGGCACCGTCGGGATGCCGAACTCGGCCAGCTCGCGCAGATAATGCTTGTCCGTGTTCCACAGCGCCAGCGATTGCGGATTGTGCAGCCGCGTCTGCGGTGCGACGCTCGCCAGCCACGTCCGGAACTCATCGAGGCGCTCCGTGTAGTCCCAGGTCGAGCGCAGCAACGCCAGCTCATACGCCGACCAGATCACTTCGGGATCGTCCCACTCGACGATCTGCGGCTGCAGGCCACGCGCGCTCAACGCGGCGGCGAGCAGCGCCATGTCTTCATCCAGTCCGCGCGCCGCGCGGGCGCTGACGAGCGCCACTCGGGCCCGCGCCTGCCTCCCGGATGCCTGCTCGTCACCGCAGCGGCCCGCCGCGAACCGCGGCACAGTGTTTTCCGGGCCGGTTCCCGCGCGCACATCCGCACGCCTCATGCGGCTTCCGGAGCCATCCGGCGACTTCATGATGGCCGATCTCAGAGGCCATCCCGCCCGGACAACGGCCGGCGCGCCTCCCGCCCATCGAGTGTGAGCAGCGCGCCATACAGTTCCGGACGGCGATCGCGGAAGACGCACCAGTTGTCCCGCAATCGGGCCGTCTCCTCCAGATCGAAGCGCGCCGTCAGCACCGCATCGCCCTGCGCCGGCGCCTCGGCGAGCTTTGCGCCGAGCGCGTCGGTGATGAATGAGGAACCGTAGAAGCGGATGTAGAGCCGCTCCGGGTCCTGCAGCGAGCGCTCCAGGCCATAGCGGTTGGCAGCGATCAAGGGCGTCAGGTTGGCCGCCGCGTGACCCTGTTGGGTGCGCTGCCAGTGCTCGCGGGAATCGACCGCGAGCGCCGGCGGCGGCTCGCTGCCGATCGCGGTGGGATAGAGCAGCAGCTCCGCGCCGCCGAGGACCATGGCGCGGGCGGCCTCGGGGAACCACTGGTCCCAGCAGATGCCGACCCCGATACGCGCGAAACGCGTCCTCCAGACTCTGAAGCCCGTATCTCCGGGGCTGAAGTAATTCTTCTCCTGGTACCCCGGGCCATTGGGGATATGGGATTTGCGGTACACCCCGAGCGTGCGTCCATCGGCGTCCACGATGGCAACGGAATTGAAATAGACCGCCCCGGCGTGCTCGAAGAAACTCACCGGCAGGACGACCCCGAGCTCGCGCGCCAGGGCGCTGAAGTGACGCACCGCACGGCTGTCCTCCAGGGCGCTCGCGAGCTTCAGGTGCCGCACATCCTGCTCGATGCAAAAGTAGGGGGTCTCGAACAGCTCGGGCAGCAGGATGATCTGCGCGCCCCGCCCCGCCGCCTCCCGCACCAGGCGCTCGGCGCAGGCGATATTCGCTGCCGCGTCCCAGCCGCAGGACATCTGGATCGCCGCCACCGTCACCGGACGCGGCGTCTGTCGCAGGTGCTCGGGATGCTCAGACATCGGGTGTGCTTTCCATGAGGCGTCGGGTGGCCAGCGATTCGTTCACCTGCTCGGTGATCCGCATGGCGGTCTCGAGGGCGATCAGGCCGTCTTCGCCGCCGACCACCGGCGGCCGTCCCGTGCGGATGCACTCGAGAAAAGACTCGATCTCGGCCTTGAGGGCATCGCCCTGCTCGAGACTGCGCTCCTCGATGCTGACCGGCAGTGCCCCGGGCTCGGCGCCGCCCTCGCGCTTGCGGATCAGGGTCAGAATCTTCTGCTGCAGGTCGAGTGACAGATAGGCGTCATCCTCGAATATGCGCATCTTGCGCTCCGTTTTGAGGCTGACGCGGCTGGCCGTGGCATTGACCACGCAGCCGTTCGCGAAGCGGATACGGGCGTTGGCGATATCGATGGCCTCGGAGAACACCGGGGTGCCGACCGCATCGATGGTCAGTACCGGCGCTCCCACGATGGTCTGAACCAGGTCGATGTCGTGGATCATGAGATCCAGCACCACGTTCACGTCGGTTCCGCGCTCCCTGTAGGGAGCCAGACGGTGGCATTCGACGAAGCGCGGCGCATGCAGGTACGGTTCGGCGGCGAGAATCGCCGAGTTGAACCGCTCCAGGTGGCCGACCTGAAGGATGCGGCCTCCCCGGGCCGCGAGCTCCACCAGCTCGCGCGCCTCGCGCGGGGTCTCGGTGATCGGCTTTTCGACCAGTACGTGCGCCCCGGCGGCCAGAAACTCCCGGGCAATGGAAAAGTGCGCCGCGGTCGGCGTAACCACGCTCACCGCGTCCACCTCGCCGAGGAGCGACCGATAGTCCTGCACGGCGCGCGTGCCGACCTCGGCGGCAACCCCTTCGCACGCTTCCCGCCGGGCGTCCACCACCCCCACGAGCCGGCACTGGGCAGACTGAGCAAATTTCTGCGCATGGAAACGGCCCAGGTACCCGACGCCGATCACCGCTGCCTTGATTTTCGCCATGCGTGCCATTATGCCTGTCGCACAGTGTCACAGGATTGCGGAACGCCTGCGGTGCACGCTCGGAGTGCTGTCCGAAGGGCGCTTTTCGGGCCGGGGCCTCTGCCGGCATCGGAGGGAAGTCTCTGATTCAGGGGCGGGCAGGATCGGCTACACTGGTCTTTATGATGGGTTCGCGCACCGTTTCGCCCCTGGAGTCCATGGCCTCGCTCCGCACCCGGCGAGAGCTGCTGCTGCTCGGCGGTGCCTTGGCATTCGGATTGCTGGTCATCCCCTTGCTGATCTGGGTCGTGGGACACTGGACCCTGGGGCCGTATACCCATGGCGACAGCGGGCCCGGCTACGGCCCTGTCGTGCTATTGACGGACTACTTTTCGGGGCTGTTGCGGGGTTCTGCCGGCTACTGGATCGTCGCGCTGGGGCCTGTGCTGCTGCTGTGCGCCGTCCGGCTGTGGCTGATGCTGGTCCGGCGCTTTCCCCGCGACTGACGTCCCTGCGTCCCCCGGACCCGATCTGAACCACACCCCAGGACAGTCTTGAGCACCCAGAAGATGACCAAGCCTCTGCGCCATCCCCTCGGTTGGCTCACCGTGACCGCCTCCGTGCTCGCGCTCGCCGCGGCGATCATCCTGCTGCGCAATCCGGCCAGCGCCTCCATCCTGCCGCCCGGGGCGCTTGCCCCGACCTCGAACCAGCGCGCCATCGCACGCAAAGTCACCCGCATCCTGAAGGAAACCCAGTACAGCCAGCTGCCGATCGACCAGCACTTCTCGCAGCTGGCCTTCGCCCGGTACCTGCACTTCCTCGACCCGGAACACGCCTATTTCCTCGCGAGCGACGTGCAGCAGCTCTCGGTGTACCGCAATTCATTCGCCAGCCAGATCGAGGCGGGCAAGCTCGACCCGGCGTATCTGATCTTCCAGCGTTTCAAGGAACGCAACCGCGAGCGCATGGAGTACGCCATCAGCCTGCTCAACAAAGAGCCCGACTTCAACACGGATGCCACGTACGACTTCGACCGCGACCACGCGCCCTGGCCGGCCGATCAGGCCGCGATGAACGCGCTGTGGCGCAAACGCGTGACGGCGGATGCGCTGTCGCTCATCCTCGCCGGCAAGACCTGGCCGCAGGCGGCACGCATCCTGCGCGCGCGTTATCAGGCTGTGATCCACAGTGTCGGGCAGATCAGCTCCGAGGACGTGTTCGAGGACGTGATGAATGCCTATGCACTCACCTACGATCCGCACACGACGTATTTCTCGCCGCGCAGCTCCGAGGAATACCGCATTCAGATGAGCCTCAACTACCAGGGCATCGGCGCCTCCCTGGAGCTGATCGACAACTACGTGACCGTGATGAACATCATCCCGGGGGGACCGGCGGCCGTCGCCGGCACGCTCAAACCCCAGGACCGCATCACCGGCGTCGGGCAGGGCAATCGCGGCCCGATCACCGACGTCGTCGGATGGCGCCTCGGCGACGTGGTGCAGCTCATCCGCGGCAAAGCCGGCACGACGGTGCGGCTGCAGATCCTGCCTGCCGGGGCTCATCCCGGAGCCAAGGAGAAAGTGCTGCAGTTCGTCCGCCACAAGATCACCCTCAAGGCCCAGGAGGCCCAGGGCAAGCTCAAGACTCTCGATCGCGATGGCCGGATGTACCGGATCGGCGTGATCACCGTGCCGAGCTTCTACGAGGACGTCGCCGCGGAAAATGCCGGTGACCCGAATTACCGCAGCACGACGCGCGATGTGCTGAGACTGCTGCGCAAGCTCGAGCAGCAGCACATCGACGGACTGATCCTCGATCTGCGCGACGACGGTGGCGGATATCTGCCCGAGGCGACCGCGCTGACGGGCCTGTTCATCCAGCACGGTCCGGTGGTACAGCTGCGCGACCGCAGCGGGCAGATCGAAGTGCTCGACGACCCGGAAAAGCACCCCGCTTACACCGGCCCGCTCGCCGTGCTCGTCAACCGCTACAGCGCCTCGGCCTCGGAGATCTTCGCGGGCGCGATTCAGGACTATCACCGGGGGCTCATCATCGGCCAGAACACCTTCGGCAAGGGCACGGTACAGAACCTGATCCCCCTCGACAGCTGGAGCCGCCGGCCGGTCGACGGTCAGCTGACCGTGACCATCGGCAAGTTCTACCGCATCACCGGGCAAAGCACCCAGCACCGTGGAGTGATCCCGAACATCGTGCTGCCTTCATCCATCAACCCCAAGCAGATCGGCGAGAGCGTCCTGCCGAGATCCCTGCCGTATGACCGCATCGCCGGGGTGCCCTTCCAGCTCGCCACCGGTCTCTCGGCGGTTCCACCCGTCGCGCAGCTCGAGACCGACGAGGCGGCGCGCGCCCGCCGCGATCCCAATTACCAGTGGCTGGCGGCAGACATCCGCGACATCGACGCGATGCGGGCGAAGCAGACGGTCTCTCTGAACCTCGCCACCCGGCGCGCCGAACGCACGCGCGAGGACAAGGAACTGCTCGCGCTCGACAACAAGCGGCGGGCTGCGCTCGGGCTGCCGCCGCTGAAGCATGCGAGCCAGATCGGCGGGCCCCAGGACCATCTGCCCGATGTCGTGCTCGATCAGGCCGAGGCCATCATGGCCGATATGATCCATCTCGATGGCATACCCCTGCCGCGGATACAGACCGCCAAAGTCGTGGCCCGGGCGCACTGAGCGGTCATGCCGGTGGGCACCCGCATCGTGCGGGGCCTGCCGGGAAGAGCGGATCGTCGTTGGCGCGGACGGCCGCGGGTGGGTGATCTCCCACGGCTCTACGTCAACAGCACTCCGTGGATGTCCCAGGTGTTCTCGGCCAGCACGTTCGGAACACCGGCCATGGGGCCGGCCCCGGTGACCGCGGCGTCGGTGTCCGAAGCCAGGAACTCCGCCAGCGGGATGGCATCCTGCTCGGGATCGCGGTAGCGCACCAGCGGCCGCAGGCGATCGGTACGCAGCCTGATCTCCTGACTCAGCCTCGCATGAGGCCTCAGCAACGCGTCGGCGCGCTCGATCTGACTCATCAGCGCCGCGCACTCCTCCCGGGAGCCATACACATCGATCACCTCCCGGTGCCAGGTGGCCTCGCGCGCGCGCATGACGAGCAGCGGCATCGGCGCGAGCTTCAGGCACAGCAGCTCGGCATAGGCGATGACGGCGAGATTGATGGCGCGGCGTCCCTCGAGAGACAGGCCCGGAAAGTCCGGAATCGGCTCGGCAGCGACGTCGGCCAGCACCCGCCGGGCCGCGGTGAGCGAGGTCTCCGCGGCGTCCGACCCCGCCCGGGCATGCGCCAACGCCGGCTCGAGCGCCCGGCGCCTGAAGAAATGCCACAAGCGCCGCAGCGCGTCGTGACGCCGCTGCAGCTCGAGCAGCCGCTCGTGCTCGTGGGCCGCCAGCTGCTCGGCGAGGCGCAACTGCTGCTCGGCGGCATGCCGCCGGGCAAACTGCCGGCGATTGTGCTCTGCCAGGTGCTGCCGGCGCTCCCGCTCCTCCTGCTGGGCGGCGAGCTCCGTGCCGAAGCGCTCGAGGTGCTCGTGACCGGAAACCCACAAACGCCGCAGCTGAAAGAACACCAGCGCCGGATAGGCGGTTTCGCTCGAGCCGAGACGGGTCTCCAGGGCGTCCAAGGTATCCTGCACTCGCCGCGTCACCCCCTCCTGCTGCTTGAGGCGATCCTTCAGCCGGTCGACCTCCTCCCGCAGATCTCCGTAGGCTTTCTTGAGCTCCGCCCGATTGCGAAACAGCGCGATCACCCGGTGGTCATCGGGTGTCGAGTGCTGCCCGAGGGCAAGCCTGAGAAATCCGAGCTGTCGAAATGCCTTCATGAGGGTGCGGCAGAGGCCGCCCGCATCCGTTGGGTGCCGGTAGGCGTCCGGTTCGCCTGCCGCGGCCGCTACGCGTCGGCACCGTGCACGATCGTTCCGCCTGAGTCCGCGCTTTGCGCGCGGCACCACCGCCACAACCTGGCCGATGGGATCGCGTCCGCGACGACCCCCTCGCGTCCGACAGGCTGCTAGGTGCTCGCCGAAAAGCGGTGTCCCCGCTCCGCGCAGTACTCCAGCCACTTGTTTAACATCATATTGCGGGCCCAACGCTGATCCAGTTCACGCTCCGCAAGAGAAACCGGCACTTTCGGCGCGGCTGTGCCCTGGCCGGTTGCCCACCCGGCGGCCTCCACCAGCCGCACGTCATGGTAGATCCGCAGGTGCATGTCCGGGCATTTCATCGGACCCTGCGCGGCGGGAATCAGGTACGTGAGCCGGACGATGCTGGTATACGGCGAGCGGTCCGTGACGCTGAGCAGCAGATCGCAGTCGCCCTCGACGTGCGAGCGGTGCGAGCCGGCGAGACGCCCGAGGTCCCCCGCCAGCCAGCCCAGGCGGATGAAATTGCTCTCGTAGAGCGCCATCAGCGCCACGAAGCTGCGCGGCCGCGTGCTCCAGGAAACCCGTGTCAGTGTATCGGCGAACATCGCTGCGACTATAACCGAGAGAGATGACAGTGCAAACCATCCTGGCCGCGCGCAGCGTGTGCAAATTTCATGCAAACGAACCGCGTCCCTGTCCGGGCGCCGATACCCGCCGCGAGCACGCCGCAACTCGCCGCCGCAGGTGCTGGACCGTCGCCGGTCACGGACGCAGCCGCCGCTCGATGCCCGTGGTGTTGAGAATGCGGCTGGCGATTTCCTCGATGGAACACTCCGTGGTATCGAGCGAGGGGATGCCCTGGCGGGAAAACAGCCCCTCGGCCGCCCGCAGCTCGTAGCGCACCTGCTGCGCCGAGGCATAGCGGCTCTGCGGCCGACGCTCGTTGCGGATCTGCTGCAGCCGCTCGGGCTTGATGGTGAGCGCATAGAGTTTGTCCCGATGCGCCTCGAGGCGCCGCGGCAGCCGGCTCGATTCCAGATCCTCCTCGGTGAGCGGGTAATTGGCGGCGAATACCCCGTACTGCAGCGCCATGTACAGGCAGGTGGGAGTCTTGCCGGAACGGGACACGCCGATCAGGATGACATCGGCTTGCGCGTAATCACCGCCGGTACCGTCATCATTGGCGAGCGCGAAGTTGGTGGCGTTGATACGCGCCGTGTAGGCCGACAGATCGGCGATGCCGTGCGCCCGACCGGCGCGGTGCGTCGAGCGGGTGTTGAGTTCCTGTTCGAGCGGGCCGACGAACGCGGCGAAAAAGTCCAGGCACAGGCCGTTCGAGCGGCGCACCACCTCGCGCAATTCGTCCTGCACCATGGTGCTGAAGACGATCGGGCGCAGGCCGTCCTCGGCCGCGGCGCGGTCGATGCGCCGCGCCGCCTCCTCGGCCTTGTCAAGACTCGAGACAAATGGCAAAGTCACTGAACGATACTGCAGTCCCTCGAACTGGGTCATGAGGCTGTGACCCAGCGTTTCCGCGGTGACCCCCGTCTGGTCCGAAACGAAGAACACGGTTCGTCGGCTCACGGCGCGAAGCTCGGTTGCGGTCGATGGAAGCCAGTGTTCCACCGCGCGCGGCGCGGAGCAAGCACCGGACCACGGAGCCTGCCGTGGGCCCGGGGCGCACTGGCGGCGCTCCTGCCGCGCGCACATCGAGTACACTTTGGCGGTTGCGCCTGGCCGTAGGCGAAATCCGCCTCCGTCGCGAGTGCGCGTCGGGCAATGGGAGGTTCCCTTCACCTTGGACGCATACGTCATTCCCTTCGAGCGGTTAGGAATGGGCGACATCGAGACCGTGGGTGGCAAGAACGCCTCCCTGGGCGAGATGATCGGCTCACTCGCCCGGCTCGGCGTGCACGTTCCCGGCGGATTCGCCACCACGGCGCACGCCTTCCGGCAGTTTCTCAGGCAGGACGGGCTCGACGCGCGCATCCGTGCGGAGCTTGCCTCTCTCGATGTGGATGATGTCGCCCGCCTCGCGGTTTCGGGCGCACGCATTCGCCAGTGGATACTCTCGACGCCCTTCCCGCCCGAGCTCCAACAGGCGGTCAGGGACGAGCTGGCGCGCATGAGCGCCGGCGCCGCGATCGCGGTCGCGGTGCGCTCCTCGGCCACCGCCGAGGATCTTCCCGAAGCATCCTTCGCCGGACAGCAGGAAACGTTTCTGAACGTGCGCGGCGAGACACAGGTGCTGCAGGCCATGCACGAGGTGTTCGCCTCGCTGTTCAACGACCGGGCGATCGCCTACCGCGTCCATCAGGGCTTCAGTCACGATGCCGTGGCGCTTTCCGCGGGCGTGCAGCACATGGTGCGCAGCGACCTCGGCTCCAGCGGCGTGATGTTCACCCTCGACACCGACTCGGGCTTCCGGGACGTCGTATTCATCACCGCTTCCTACGGCCTCGGTGAGACCGTCGTACAGGGCGCGGTCAATCCCGACGAGTTCTACCTCTACAAGCCGGCGGTACGCGCCGGCAGAGCGGCGGTGCTGCGCCGTAACCTCGGCGCCAAGGCCATCAAGATGGTATACGCGCCGGTGGAATCCGACGCACGGGTACGCACCGTCGAGGTGCCCCGGGACGAACGCCTGCGCTTCTGCCTCTCGGAGGCCGACCTCGTCGCGCTTGCGCGCCAGGCGCTCATCATCGAGGACCACTACGGCAAGCCCATGGACATCGAGTGGGGCAAGGATGGCGAGAGCGGCCGGATCTTCATCCTGCAGGCCCGCCCGGAAACCGTGCAGAGCCGCGCCGGGCGCACCATTCAGCGCTTCTCGCTGAGATCGCGGGGCCGCGTGCTCGCCACGGGCCGCAGCATCGGCCAGCGCATCGGGGCGGGACCGGCGCGCATCATCCGCGGCGTCGAGGAGATGGCCCGCGTTCAGGCGGGCGATGTGCTCGTCGCCGATATGACCGATCCCGACTGGGAGCCGGTCATGAAGCGCGCGTCGGCCATCGTGACCAACCGCGGCGGCCGCACCTGTCATGCGGCCATCATCGCCCGTGAACTCGGCATTCCCGCGGTGGTCGGTTGCGCCGATGCCACGCAGCGCATCGGTGAAGGACAGCCGGTCACCGTCTCGTGCGCCGAGGGCGACACGGGCCATGTCTACGAGGGCATTCTGGAGTTCGAGCGGCGACTGATCGAACTCGACTCGCTGCCGAAGATTGCCGTGAAGATCATGATGAATGTCGGCAATCCGGACCGCGCCTTCGACTTCGCGGGCATTCCCAATCGCGGCGTGGGGCTCGCGCGCCTGGAGTTCATCATCAACCGTATGATCGGCGTGCATCCGCGCGCCCTGCTCGAGTACGAGCGCCTCGACGGCGCCCTGCAGGAACAGATCCGCGCGCAGATGGCGGGCTACGACGATCCGGTCGGCTTCTACGTGGAAAAGCTCTCCGAAGGCATCGCCCAGATCGCGGCGGCCTTCGCGCCGGAACCGGTGATCGTGCGCCTCTCGGACTTCAAATCCAACGAATACGCCAACCTCATCGGCGGCAGCCGCTACGAGCCGCACGAGGAAAACCCCATGCTCGGCTTCCGCGGCGCCGCGCGCTACGTGGACGAGGGTTTCAGACCCTGCTTCGAGCTGGAATGCCGTGCCATCCGGCGCGTGCGCGAGCAGATGGGGCTCACCAACGTCCAGATCATGGTGCCGTTCGTGCGCAGCGTGAATGAGGCGCGCCTGGTGACCGGCCTGCTGGCCGAGAACGGCCTGAAACGCGGCGAGCACGGCCTGAAGGTCATCATGATGTGCGAGCTGCCGACCAATGCGCTGCTCGCCGAACAGTACCTCGAGCACTTCGACGGCATGTCGATCGGCTCGAACGACCTGACACAGCTCACGCTCGGCCTGGATCGGGATTCGGCCATCATCGCCAAGCAATTCGACGAACGGGACGAGGCGGTGCGGCGCCTGATCGGCATGGCGATTGCCGCGTGTCGCGCCCGGGGGAAATACATCGGGATCTGCGGCCAGGGACCCTCGGACCATCCGGACCTGGCACGTTGGCTGGTCGATCAGGGCATCGAGAGCCTCTCGCTGAATCCTGACACGGTGATCGAGACGTGGTTGTTCCTGGCGGGCGACGGCCGCGCCTGAGCGGCTGGCTGTGAGCGGCCGTCTGGCATCGCGGTCGGTCGCGCGCCGGGCGCGGACGCGCCGGCCGCGCGGTGGGCTGATCAGCCGCCGCGGTAAGCCGGCAGGAACAGCTTCTCGCGGTAGTACTGCAGCTCGCGGATCGATTCCCGGATATCGGCCAGTGCCAGGTGCGCATCCTGCTTCGCGAATCCGGCGCCGACCGCCGGCGCCCAGCGACGCGCCAGTTCCTTCAGCGTGCTCACGTCCAGATTGCGGTAGTGGAAAAAGCGCTCCAGCCGCGGCATGTGGCGGGCGAGGAAGCGCCGGTCCTGGCAGATGCTGTTGCCGCACATGGGTGATGCGCCCGCGGTCACCAGCGGCGAGAGGAACTCCAGCGTGCGCGCCTCCGCCTGCGCCGTGTCGATCGTGCTGGAGCGCACCCGCGCGAGCAGCCCCGAGCCGCCATGCTGTGTGCGGTTCCACTCGTCCATGGCGGCCAGCGCCTCCTCGCCGTGGTGCACGGCCATCACCGGCCCTTCGGCGAGCACGTGGAGCTCCCGGTCGGTGACAATGGTGGCGATTTCGATGATGACGTCGGTATCGGGCCTGAGGCCCGTCATCTCCAGGTCGATCCAGATCAGGTGCTCGGCGCTCGGCATGCTCGCTCCGCGGCCGTTGCAGTGGGGGATGATCGCCGCCCCATGAGTGTAGCAACGTTCCAAGCGCAGGTGATCGCCGCGTTCGGCCGGCACCTGCTGGTGCGCGACCCGCATGGGCATCAGCTCAAGGCCCGCCCATTCGGGCGCGGACTGACCATCGTGTGCGGCGACGAAGTGCGTTGCCGTCAGGATGCGCATCACGCCGAAGTCCACGTGCTCGAGGTATTGCCCAGGCGCACGGTGCTGTACCGCTCGAACGTGCGCGGCGGCTCTGAGCCGGTTCTGGCCAACCTCAGCCGGCTGTTGGTCGTCATCGCGCCGCTGCCGCAGCCCGACCTGTTCATCGCGGATCGCTATCTGGCCGCGGCGCACTCGGCCGGCATCGCCGCCTCGATCGTCCTCAACAAGGCCGACCTCACGCCCGACGCGGCGCTGCAGCAGCAGTTGCAGGCGTACGCGGCGGCCGGTTATCCCTGGATCGGCACCTCGGCGTCGGGCGGTGAGGGCATGCCGGCATTGCGCGCCGCCTGCGCCGCGGGCATCACGGCCCTGGTGGGACAGTCGGGCGTCGGCAAATCATCGCTCGCGCGCCACCTCGTCCCGGGCGCCGAGATCATGGTCGGCGGTCTGATGCGCGCCACCGAAGGCCGTCACACGACCACCGCTTCGCGTCTGTTCGACCTGCCGGAAGGCGGGCAGCTGGTGGACTCCCCGGGGGTGCGCGACTTCGCGCCCGCCGTCGAGCACCTCGAGTCCCGGGATCTCGGGTTCGTCGAGATTGCGCGGCTTGCGGCGGGCTGCCGCTTTCTCGACTGCCGGCATTTTCGCGAGCCGGACTGCGCGGTACGCGCGGGCCTCGAGACCGGGGCGATCCACCCGCGACGGTACGAGAGCTACCGGCGGCTGCGCCGCCTGCGCGAGACGCTGCAGGAGGCTCAGGGTCCGAAGGCGCGACGCTAGTCGCCCTCAGACGGCCTGCCGGCCCGCAAGCGCGCGCGCCAGCGTGCCGCCATCGACGTATTCGATCTCCCCCCCGATCGGCACGCCGTGCGCAATGCGGCTGGCGGCGAGGCCGCGCCGGGCGGCGAGCTCGGCGAGAAAGTGCGCGGTCGCCTCGCCCTCGACCGTGGGATTGGTGGCGAGGATCAGCTCGCGGACGGCGCCCTCATCGAGAATCGCCTCGAGTTCGCGCATCCCGAGCTGCTCCGGTCCCACGCCATCGAGCGGCGAGAGATGTCCCATGAGCACGAAGTAGCGGCCCCGGTAGCTGCCCGAGTGCTCGATGGCGAGCACATCGGCGGGCGACTCGACCACGCACAGCAGCGCCGCGTCGCGCTGCGCCGCGGCGCAGATTGAACACAACTCCTCCTCGGCGAACATGCGGCAGCGCCGGCAGCGCTGCACCGAAGCCAGCGCGGCCTCGATCGCCTGGGAGAGGACGTGCGCCGCGGTGCGCCCGTCCTGCAGCAGATGAAACGCCATGCGCTGGGCGCTCTTCGGGCCGATGCCGGGCAGTGCGCGCAGCGCCTCGATCAGTTGCGCAAGTCGAGGCGAGTGCTTCACGCGGCGACCCGCTGAGCAGCGGCTGACCTTGGCCGCACGCCCGGCCCGCGCATGCACCGCGGCTCGCCAGCCGCCCGAAACAGCCGGCGTCCCGGCGAGCGCTGCGCGCCGCGAGCGTCCTGGAGCCGATGCGCCATGAGCCTAGAACGGCAGCTTCATCCCCGGCGGCAGTTGCAGCCCCGCGGTCATGGAGGACATCTTCTCCTGCACCAGCGCCTCCACCTTGTGCACCGCATCGTTCACCGCCGCGGCGATCAGGTCCTCGAGCATCTCGCGGTCGTCACCGACCACCGCGGGCTCGATCTGCACGCGGCGCACTTCGTGCCGGCCGCTCATGGTCACCTTGACCATGCCGCCGCCCGCCTCGCCGACGACTTCCAGGCCCGCGATCTGCTCCTGCATCTTCTGCATGTTGGCCTGCATCGCCTGGGCCTGCTTCATGAGCTGGTTGATATTGCCTCGCATGAGGTCGCTCCTCGCTGATCTTGACTGAAGAGGCCGCTCGCCTCCGGGGAAATCTCCTGACTTCAGGCGGGAGCGGATGTCAATTCGCCGGCCGTATGGTCTCGGGGATGGGCGCGGCGCCGAAGCGCTCGCGGAATCCCTGCACGCCCGGATCGGCCTCGAAGGCGCGGCGCGCCGCCTCGATCTGCTCCTCGGAGGCGCGTTGCCGGGCCTGGGCCGGGGTCTCGGCCGCCTCGCCTGCGGTCGTGAACTCCAGGCGGATCGCCTGCCCGAAGTGCCTCGAAAGCGCCTGCCCGAGTTTTTCCTCGAGCGAGGCAGTTCGAAGCGCGCGGCTGCGCGGGTCTATCGAGAGCTTCACGACCGCCCCCTCGCGCCCGAGCAGCGCACAATGACTGGCGAGCTGGCGTGCCGCGCCCTGCAGATCGAGCTGCGCCAGGATCTCGCCCCATTCTCCTGCGGCCGCGGATTCAGACGGCGCAGCGCTCGTCTGCGCACGCGGCACGGAGTCTTCGGCGCCGAGCGCAGCGCGGGGCCCGCCGCCGCGGGACGCTACCGGCGCGAGGCGGGTGCCCTCCGCCGCAGGCCGGAACGCCAGCATGCGCAGCAGCGTCATCTCGAAACCGGTGCGCGGATCGGGCGCGAGGCCCAGATCGCGCCTGCCGATGAGGGCGGTCTGATAGTACAGCTGCAGATCCTCCGCGCCGATCGAGCCGGCCAGACGCGCGACGAGCTCGGGATCATACAGCTCATCTCCCTCGTACTCGCGCACCACCTGTTTGATCGCCACCCGCGTCAGCAGCGATGCGAGCTCATCGAGCACCTGCGCGTAGTCGGGCGCCCATTGCTCGAGCGACTGAGCAAAGCGCATCAGCTCGGCCGCGTCCGCCGCGGCGAGCCGCTCGGCGAGTTGCACGACGTGATCGCGTGCCACCGTGCCGAGCATGGCGCGCGCCTCGGCCTCGCCCGCACGCCCGCCACCGAAGGCGATGAGCTGATCGAGCAGGGACAGTCCATCGCGCATGCTGCCGTCAGCGGCCTGCGCCAACAGCGCGATGCCCGCCGGCTCGAACTCCATGTGTTCCTGATCGAGCACGGCCTTGAGGTGCTCGGCAATCTGCGCCGCGGGGATGCGCTTGAGGTTGAACTGCAGACAACGCGACAACACTGTCACCGGCAGCTTCTGTGGATCCGTGGTCGCGAGCAGGAACTTCACATGCGGCGGCGGCTCCTCGAGCGTCTTCAGCAGCGCGTTGAAGGAGTGGACCGAAAGCATGTGCACCTCGTCGATGAGGTATACCTTGTATCGGCCCCGCGTCGGAGCGAACTGTACGTTGTCCAGGATCTCGCGCGTGTCATCGACTTTGGTGCGAGAGGCGGCGTCGACCTCGATGAGGTCGACGAAGCGACCGGCGTCGATCTCGAGGCAGCTCGGACAGCGCCCGCAGGGCTCGGCGGTGACGCCGGTCTCGCAATTGAGGCATTTGGCGAGCAGCCGCGCGATGCTGGTCTTGCCGACACCCCGGGTGCCGGTGAAGAGAAATGCGTGGTGCACGCGACCGCTCTGCAGCGCATTGACCAATGCGCGGCGGACGTGATCCTGGCCGACGACCGCGGCAAAGGTCCTCGGCCGCCACTTGCGCGCCAGTGCGGTATAGGTTTCGGTCATGGATGCCCCGGGCTATCTCGACCCCAAAGGGAGGCGGCCCGCATCAGCGAGTGCTCCGGCACCCGACATCGCCGCTGCCGCTGCTGCCTTCCGGCCCTGACGGGGTTCACGACTGGTCGTCGCGGAGTAGCCGATACGGGCCACCGCAGCTACATCATTCAGAAAAACCAGGCCCCGCCCGACGCCCCGGTGCGTGCCGGCACGAAGGTCGGGACAGGGATCGCCATGATAGCAGTGCCCGGCCGTCCGCGCC
>JAKAFQ010000488.1 GCA_021817875.1 Pseudomonadota bacterium | reverse complement strand
AGTGTCCACCTGTTCTCCACGTGGGCACTTACGCTCGTGCCCATTTATCTGCAAGTGGGCACATGATCCCCGAGGCGGGCGCCGCCGCCTATGCGGCCTTCGCTACACGGTTACCAATCACCTCCTCGAATCCCGGCAGTCGAGAACCAATCCCAAAGGATAAGCCTGCGATCCTGCCGGCAGAGTCGCGGACAGCTTGGTCGCTGCAGCCGCCGCCTGTGGGCCGTCTTTGGCACAAGCCGATGTGGCCGGCGGCACTGCGGCAGTGATCCACTTCTCGAATGCCACGCCGGTTGTATACAATGACCGACGAGAAAGACCAGAGCGCATGACCCGGCAGGAAAACACAGATCTTGCAGCCGCTGCCGAAAAGGCCTATGTCACGGTCCGTGAGCGAATCGTGCGCGGCGTTTACCCGGCTGCGTCGCGGCTTACGGAGCAGGAGATAGCTCGGGCAAGCGGCGTCAGCAGGACACCGGTTCGCGAGGCGCTGCGGCGGCTGCAGGCGGAAGGCTATGTGAAGACCACGGCCAACCAGGGCGCCGTAGTTGCGGAATGGACAGCGCAGGACATGGATGACGCGTTCGAAATCCGGGTGCTGCTCGAACCCTACGGCTCGGCGCGCGCCGCTAAGAACATCACCCCCGAGGGAATCGAGCAGCTCCGCGCACTGGCGCAGTTCCAATACGCCGAAAGCGAGCGCCGCGCGCCAGGATACATCGAGCGAGTGGGGGATCTGGACAGCCGCTTTCACCGCATGTTGCAACGCTACTCCGGAAACCCGCGGTTGGCGAAACTGATGCCCACGCTCGTCGAGGTGCCCATGGTGGCCAAAACCTTCGCCTATTATGAGTCCGAGGAGCTTCTACGCACCGCGGGCCATCATCTTGAGATTGTCAGCGCGCTCGATGCGCGGGATCCGGAGTGGGCCGCAGCGGTCATGAAGAGCCATTTGCTTGCTGCCAAGGGCATTGCTCAGCGGTATGCTGCGGCGGGCGGCGAGCTGGTTCACACGCGAAACGCGGCGCTGACGCCCGAACTCACGGAGTGACGGCCATTCCACGATGCGGTCAGTGTCCAAATCGGCGCTCGAGATCCCAAACCTCCTCGAACCCGATGAGGGAGCAGAACTTCTTGAAATCGTACAGTTCCTGCTGTGGATTGCCGGAAACATCCGCGTTCCACAGGAACTTCAGGCAACGCTCCATCGCGGCTGCGGCCGCGAGGCTCGTCATCGACGGATAGATCGCAAAAGCAAATCCAATCTGTTGCAGCGTTCTGGGCCCGAGGATTGGCGTGTTTCCTCCATGAGCCATGTTTGCCATTATCGGCAGGTCGAACGTGAGGCACGTGCGGTTCATCTCTTCCTCGGAAGCGAGAGCCTCCGGAAAAAGGATGTCAGCACCGGCATTCCGATATGCCTCCAAACGTCTCAGAACGCCGTCCAGCCCTTCACTCTGACGTGCGTCGGTTCGGGCCGCGATCAAAAGCTTCTCCGGGGCGGTGCGTGCCTCGACAGCGACCCTGATTCGGCGAACCATCACGTCGATGGGGACGACGCGCTTATGAGGGGTGTGGCCGCACTTCTTCGGGAATTCCTGATCTTCAAGCTGTATGACGCTGACGCCCGCGGCTTCATAGCCTCGCACGGTGTGCAGCACATTGATCAGGCCGCCGTACCCCGTGTCGGCATCGGCGAT
This sequence comes from Pseudomonadota bacterium, assembly GCA_021817875.1. The sequence goes on along the minus strand of JAKAFQ010000488.1, from coordinate 2,131 downwards.
CACCGGAGCGTTGCAGACTCCCACCAGCGTCGTGACTCGGTCCAGCATTTGCGTGTATGTGGCGATGCCCGCGTCCGGCAGCCCGTAGGCCGACGCGGTCATCCAGTACCCGCTTGCATACACCGCGTCGAAATTGAGGCGATCGGCAAGCACAGCAGCAATCATGTCCTGCAGGCCAGGCGCAATGAAGAACTCTTTCGACAGAATCTTGCTGCGCAGTGCCGTGTGTGCTTCCGGGTGCTTCATGGCCGTGCTGATCCCGCGTAGGGAACGTCCTCGCGACCAAACCGGCGAACACGAATGTTCGCCTGTTCCCCGTGCCCGGCAAATCCTTCGAGTGCACACAGCCTGGAGCAGTATCGGCCGATCAGGGCAGAGGCTTCATCCGTCAGCACCTTTTGATAAGTGCAGGTTTTGAGGAATTTCCCGACCCACAGACCACCCGTGTATCGAGCTGCCTTTTGAGTGGGCAGTGTGTGATTGGTTCCGATCACCTTGTCGCCAAAGCTTACATTGGTGCGGGAGCCGAGGAAGAGAGCGCCGTAGTTCGTGAGGCGAGCCAGGAAAACGTCAGGGTCGCGCGTCATTACCTGAACGTGCTCGGAAGCGATCTCATCAGCGATTTTCACCATCTCGTCCTCGCTCTCGGCGACGATCACCTGACCGTGGTGAGTCCAGGCGGTTTGAGCAACGGCCCTCGTGGGAAGCTTCCGCAGTAGGTGGTCGACTTCCGAGATTGTATCTCGCGCAAGCGCTTCTGAATTGGTCAGGAGAATTGCCGGCGATTCCGGTCCGTGTTCCGCCTGCCCCAGAAGATCCGTCGCGCAGAGTCCCCCATCCACGCTCTCATCCGCGATGATCAACGTCTCTGTCGGTCCCGCCAACAGATCGATGCCGACCCGACCGAAAAGTTGACGCTTCGCTTCGGCGACATAAAGATTGCCGGGACCAATCAGCATGTCCACCGCCGCAATCGACTCGGTACCGAGACCCATTGCGGCCAGTGCTTGAACGCCACCCAACGCGTATATCTCGTCTGCACCGGCCAATGCCTGCGCGGCGATTATTGATGAGGCGAGGCGACCTTGGAAAGGCGGCGCACAGGTTGCCACTCTTCTGACTCCGGCTACTTTGGCGGTGATGATAGACATGTGGGCTGAGGCCAGAAGAGGGTATTTTCCTCCCGGTACGTAGCAACCAGCCGAATTCACCGGGATGTTCTTGTGGCCGAGGATCACTCCTGGAAGAGTCTCGACTTCGAGGTCGCGCAGCGCGGTGCGTTGAGCCTGGGCAAAGCGGCGGACCTGTGCTTGTGCGAATTCGATATCCTGTCGGGCCTGCCGGGGAAGCTGAGCGACACATTCGTCGATCTCTCCGGAGGATAGGCGGTAGCTGGGCCGGTCCCAGCTATCCAACCGCACCGAATGCTCTCGTACGGCGGTGTCGCCGCGTTTCTGAACGTCGTCGATAATCGCCTGCACCGTCTCATATACTTTGCGACCGTCTTGAGCTTGCTGCGCGGAGGGGAGAGCAGTCTTGAGAAACTTCGCCATCGTTATTGCCCCGATTCGTTATCCGGTGAGCCACGGGCGTCTAGGTACCTGATCAGGGCTCGGATTTCATCGTCACGCCATCGTTGACGCTCCGGAATTTTTAACTCAGGAATTCGCTCACTCATCGCGGCGTGAACACGCGCGATGACATCTTCTGTGACAGGATGTGTCACATGAAGGTCCTTCCGCACCTTTTCGAAAGAGGATCCCAGCGTTTCGAAATACCCTCGGACTCCAGCATCAGCGTTCAGATGGATGATCTCGAATGGTCCAGCGAAAGCCCATCTGAGGGCGAGTCCTCGTGTGATCACCTTGTTTATGTCGTCCGGGGTACAAGCGCCGATGGCGACCAGGTGTAAGGCCTCACCCAGGAGTGCCCACTGCAGTCTGTTGAGAATGAACCCCGGGATCTCGCGCTCCACCCGGACGGGGGTGTGGCCGATCTCGGTCATGAGCGCCATGGTGCGCTGCACCACGTCAGCGTCGGTCCACGGGGTTGGACAGATTTCGACTAGTGGGATCAGATGCGGAGGATTGACCGGATGGACGACGAGCACTCTGCTGCGGTGTCAGATCCC
>JAKAFQ010000487.1 GCA_021817875.1 Pseudomonadota bacterium | reverse complement strand
CCAAGCCGGCGGCCAGCAAGGTGAACGAAGCGGGCTCCGGCGTCGAGGCCACGGGTGCTGGCGGCGCGTAGTCGTATCCGCTGCCGCTCGTCAAGGTCACGCCGGGAGGAAGGACGAGGTACAGGCTGGCGGTATCCAGAGCATTCACACCCGCCGTGGTGCTGCCGCCAAAGCACGCGTTGTAATAATTCGACGAATCCACCACCTGGCCGGGTGCGCATCCCTGGGAAAACGCGTCGGACTCCGCCGTGATGTTTCCGAAGATCTCCAGATCCGCGCCGGGGTCGATCCTCGCCTGGACCGTCGTCTGGACGGACTGCGAGAAAGGCTGCGCACTGCAGCCGTTATTCGTCAGCGTCATCCCCATCGCCCGCACGGTGATGTAATCCACGACGGAAGCCGAGGTGCACGGGCCCTGGCCCGCGGCATCCACGCCCGTCAATCTCGCATGCAGGTTCAGAATTTCCCCGATCGTAACGACGGTACCGTCCGGATAGATCGTCGAATTCAGCTGGATCTCGTCATCCAGGGTTGCCGAGGCCAGCGTGTCCACCTCCGTGTACACGTTGGGAGTGCTGGATTGCGCCTGGCTGCTGGTCGAGATGTGAAATTCCCCGTTGGACGACTGCGCCTGCGCATTTCCTCCCACTTGCCCCGTGCCCGCCTGCGGAAAATTCGACAGGTTGGCGGTCTGGCCCACGATCGCGGTCGACCCATTGCTGCCGTATTGGGTGGCACTGAACAGGCTGCAACCGCCGATGGTCCCGCAGGGTTGGGTGGCGGTCGGGCTCGAGTAGGGCGGAGAGGCGTTCGGGTCTTCCGTGACGTAGAACGCGCTGGTCGACGCCGCGGAACTCGAATTGTAATAAAGAGGAACGGGCGTTGCCATGGCCGACGTCGCGGCAAATCCCAGAATCATCGCGAGCGGCAGCCGCCGTCGTCCAGTGTGCATTCCCTTCATGGCGGTTCCCACCTCTGCGTTATTCTCCGAAACGCATCGCCGCTCATGCGAAGACGCGCGCTTGCGGGCCATTACACGCCTCCGCCGGGCGGGTGTCAGTCATGCATTCGGGTGACAAAAGGGCGGCAAACCGCGTCGGTCATGACATAAGACGTGCGTCCGCGGCGCTGATACATTACGCTCCCGGCGTGCTTCGCAGTCCTTCGACTGCGGGTCTCGAGAGATGCCAATAGCCGTAGCGATCGTCGAAGACGACGCGGTGCTGAGCGAGCGTTATCACGAGCTCATCGCCTGCGCGGGCGATATGCGCCTCGAATGGACGGCGAGCGGTGTCGCGGTGGCCCTGCAGCGGCTGGGCACGGCCGTCCCCGACGTGCTGCTGGTCGATCTCGGCCTCCCCGACGGCAGCGGACTCGAGGTGATCCGCGCGGCGAAGGCGCGCCGCCCGGAGTGCGAAGTGATGGTGGTGAGCGTCTTTGGCGACGAGGAGCACGTGGTCGCCGCAATCGGCGCGGGGGCGAGCGGCTATCTGCTCAAGGATGCGCTCGCCGATTCCTTCCTCGGCACCATCCGCGAGCTGCGCGCGGGAGGCTCCCCGATCAGCCCGAGCATCGCCCGGATCATCCTGAACCTCGCCCGCGCCCCAGGCGGGTCTCCGCAGGGCGCCGAGCCGAGCGAGTGCGACCTCGCCGAACGCGAGCAGGAAATCCTTTCGCTGGTCGCCAAGGGCTTCAATTTCCAGGAGATCGGCCGTCTGCTCGGCATCTCCAACAACACGGTGAAGACACACATCTACCGGATCTATCGCAAGCTCTCGGTGCATTCGCGCGGCGAGGCGGTGTTTGAGGCGACGCGGCTCGGCCTGCTGGATCTTTAGCGCGCTGTTCGCGCTTGGGGCCGGCGCGACGTTCGCCCGCGCCGCGCCGCGCCCCGTCACTGCATCCCGACCCCTGTACCTCACGCGCGGCGAGTATCTCGTCGGTTACGAGCTGAGAACGCCACCGCCGCCCGACGCTGCGGGCATACCCGTGCGCGTGCCCCTCAGGCTCGGCATCGGCGCGCCGTCCGCCGGAACCGACCGCCGATGGGTGCGTTTCGAGTTTCAACTGGGGGTGAGCCGCGCGCGCGAGCACATCGTCTACTTGCCCTACGTGTCGCCGAACGCCGCGGTCTATCTCGATGGCATCTACATCGGCAAGTCCGACGGCTATGGCGAACCGCAGACCGACTCATGGAACTTCCCGGTCTACATCCATGTGCCCGCGGCGCTCGCGCGGGCGGGCCGGCACCAGCTCCTCGTCGAACTCGTGCCGCGTCGGCGCGCGGTCACCGAGCTCGGGCCGGTCTGGGTGGGAACCAACGAGGCGCTGTTGCCGCTTTATCGACGGCAGCAATGGTTGCAGGTCACCGGCGTCGAGGTCGTCACCCTCCTCGTCGGGGCGATCGGGACCCTGGCCGGGGTGCTTTGGGTGCGCCGCCGGCAGGAGACGCTGTTCGGATTGTTCGCGCTGAGCTGCGGGATCTGGACGATCCGCAATGCGCAGTTCTTCGTCGTGCACGCGCACTCGTTGTTCTATTTCGGCGTGATCACGGATGCGGCGCTGGTCTGGCTGGTGGCCGTGCTCTACCGCCTGAGCTTTCGCGTCCTCGGGCAGCGCTTCCCGCGTTTCGAGCGGGCCCTGTTCGGTTACGCACTGCTCGTCACGATCACGATGCTGGCCGCGGGTCGAACGCACCGGTTCGTGGTGACCGCGGCGGGCTATGGCGCCCTGCTGCCGGTCGGGATCGCGTTCCAGGTGTATCTCACCCGGGCGACGTTGCGCACCCCGACGGTGCTCAGCGTACTGCTGTGGCTCGCGGCCATGATCACCTCGCTCTCCGGCGCGTACGATCTCCTCCTCATGCTCGAGTGGATTCCCTGGCCGGGCTCGTACCTGATGCCCTACAGCTCGCTGTTCTATGCCGTCACCGTCGGCTGGGCGCTGATCGACCAGTTCGTCAGGACGCATACCGAGTACGAGCATCTCAACGTGGCTCTCGACACGCGCGTGCGCGAGCGCGAGCGCGCGCTCAAGAAGCAGTACGAACGGTCGGCCCAGTTCGAGCGCGAACGGGCGGTTGCGGCCGAACGCGACCGGATCCTGCGCGACATGCACGACGGCCTCGGCCTGCAGTTGATTACCGCGCGCAGGCTCATCGAGAAGGCGGAACACCCGGACCATCAGATCGCCTCCGTCCTCGATGAGGCGATCGACGAGCTGCGCATCGCCATCGACTCCATGAAGCCGACGGTCAACGATCTGCTGGTGATGCTCGGCAATCTCCGTTACCGGCTCGAGCCGAGGTTGAAAGCCGCCGGCATCAGCCTGCATTGGAACGTCGCCGACGCACCGGAGGCGATCCGCCTGAGGCCGGCCGAGGTCACGGAGATCACCCGTATCGTTCAGGAGATCTGCAGCAACGCGATCAAGCACTCGGGCGCGACCGAGATGTCGCTGTCGGTCCACTGTCCCGTGCCCAACTCGGTGGGCATCACCATCACCGACAACGGCTGCGGCTTCGATGTCGCCGCGGCCCGCAACGGTGAGGGGCTCGCGAGCATGCGGCGCCGCGCACACCACATCGGGGCGCTGCTCACGATCGAGTCGCGCGTCGCGGGAACGCGGATCGCGCTCACGTTGCCCGCGGGGTCGTAGTGGATTGGAGTCGACCGATCTCCCACCGCACCGCCGGAGCGATCCACGGAGTCGACCCACTTCAGGTTCGCGACATCGAGATCGCGAACCGCGCCCCGCGCGCCGATCATTGCGTGGTGCAGCACAACGCGCGCAAACTCGATGCGGAAACGGCCGCCGGCGTGAAATGGGTCGCGAGCGGAAAGGAAATCA
>JAKAFQ010000486.1 GCA_021817875.1 Pseudomonadota bacterium | reverse complement strand
CTGCTCACCCGCTCGCGGGACTTTCACTAGGCTTTTTTTCGCCGCGGCCGGCCGGGCTCGCGCCCGTCACCGATGTCGTAGTCCGGGAAGTCGCTGGTGAGCTCCGCGGTGAGCTTCTCCTCCAGCAGCCGCTCGAGCCGGCGCCAGGCCGGATCGCCCGGCTTGTGACCGCGGTGCTGCTTGGCGAGATCGAGATCCTTGATGACCTGATCGAGATCCTCGTCGCCTTCTTCGACGACCGGGTCATCTTCGTCTTCAAAGTCATCCGATTCGGATTTCTCGCTCATGCGCCACACCGGATCCTGCCCCCGCAGGGTGATAAAAATTAAATCACAAGCCGGATCGAGCGCAACGGTCGGTTCAGTGAATCAGGTCATTCATCTGGAAGATCGGCAGCAGCATTGCAAAAACGATGCCCATCACGAACAGGCCCATCACCACGATCAGCAGCGGTCCGAGCAGTCCCACCATGCCCGCCATGATCGCGTCGAGCTCACGGTCCTGGCTGTCGGCGGCCTGGGCGAGCATGGACTCGAGCTCCCCGCTCGACTCGCCGCTCGAGATCAGGTGAACCGTCATGGGCGGAAACAGCCGGCTGGCCGCGAGCGAGCGGCCGATCGGGGCACCCTCGCGCACCCGGGCGGCCGCATCGAGCACCGCATCGCGCATCGGCAGGCTGGTGACCACTTCGCCGGAGATGCGCAGCGCATCGAGCACCGGCACCGCGCTTGCCGAGAGGATGCTGAAGGTGCGCGTGAAGCGCGCGGTGTTGAAGCCGCGCACCAGCTTGCCGGCGAGCGGCAGGTGCAGCAGCAGCCGGTGGAAGCGGCGGCGGGCCTGGGGATCGCGCAGCCGGCGGCGGAAGCTCCACACGGCGGCGGCCGCCACCAGCACCAGCCACAGGCCGTTGTTGCGCAGGAAGTGGCTGGTGCCGATCAGCATCCGGGTGATGAGCGGTAGCTGCGCCTTGCTCGCCTCGAACACCGAGACGACCTTGGGGACCACGAACACCAGCAGCGCCGAGACGATGATGAAACACATCACGGTGAGCACGATGGGGTACAGCAGCGCCGCCAGGATCTTCTGGCGGATCTCCTCGCGGCTCTCGGTGTACTCGGCGAGCCGCTCGAGCACCGCATCGAGGTGCCCGGACTGCTCGCCGGCGGAGACCGTGGCGCGGTAGATCTCCGGAAACACACGCGGAAACTCCGCGAGTCCGTCCGCGAGCGTATGGCCTTCCATCACCTTCGAGCGCACCCCGAGCAGGATGCTCTGCACGCGCGGCTTCTCGGTCTGCTGCGAGACGGCGAGCAGCGATTCCTCGAGCGGCAGGCCGGCGCGCACCAGGGTGGCGAGCTGGCGGGTGAGCAGGCACACGTCGGCGGCCGACACCCGCCGCGCGAAGCCGAACGATCGCTGGCGCCCCGCCTCCTGCTGCGCCACCTCGCTCACGGCGACCGGCAGCAGCGAGCGGTCGCGCAGCTGCTGGCGCACGTGCCGCGGCGTGTCGCCTTCGAGGATGCCTTTCAGTTCCCGGCCGCTCGCATCGAGGGCCGTATACTCGAACGCGCCCATGGCCTAGTCTTCCCGCGTCACCCGCAGCACTTCCTCGATGCTGGTCTCACCGCGCAGGATCCTGGCGCGCCCGTGGTCGCGGATCGAGGGCGTGGTGAGCCGCGCGTGACGCTCGATCTGCTGTTCGCTCGCCCCGTCGTGGATCATGGTGCGCAGCGCATCGTCGACGATGATGAGCTCGTAGATGCCCGAGCGGCCGCGGTAGCCGCCCATGCTGTCCTCGCCCGGACGGTACAGGATCGGCGCGGGCGCCTCGGCCGGCACGTTGAGCAGCCGCCGCTCATAGTCCCCGGCGCGCAACGACTGCTTGGTCTCGGGATTGAGCACCCGCACCAGGCGCTGCGCCAGCACCCCGATCAGGCTCGAGGAGAGCAGGAACGGCTCGATGCCCATGTCGCGCAGACGCGTGACCGCGCCGGCCGCGGTGTTGGTGTGCAGGGTCGAGAGCACCAGGTGGCCGGTGAGGCTCGCCTGCACCGCGATCTGCGCGGTCTCGAGGTCGCGGATCTCCCCGATCATGACCACGTCCGGGTCCTGGCGCAGAATCGCCCGCAGGCCCCGCGCGAAGGTCATCTCCACCTTGGTGTTGACCTGCGTCTGGCCGATGCCGTCGATGTAGTACTCGATCGGATCCTCGACGGTCATGATGTTGCGCGTGTTGTCGTTGAGACGCTCGAGCGCCGCATAGAGCGTCGTGGTCTTGCCCGAGCCGGTCGGGCCGGTGACGAGCAGAATGCCGTGGGGCTTGTGGATCAGCGCATCGACCTGCGACTGGGTCTCGGGGGCCATGCCGAGCGAGGTCAGGTCGAGCCGGCCGGCCTGCTTGTCGAGGATACGCAGCACCACGCGCTCGCCGTAGCCGGCCGGGATGGTCGAGACGCGCACATCGACGGCGCGGCCGGCGATCTTCAGACTGATGCGCCCGTCCTGCGGCAGGCGCTTCTCGGCGATATCGAGCCGGGACATCACCTTGACGCGCGAGACCACGAGCGGCGCCACGGTGCGCTTCGAGCGCAGCACCTCGCGCAGCACGCCATCGACCCGAAAGCGCACCGCCAGGCGGTTCTCGAACGGCTCGATGTGGATGTCCGAGGCGTTCTCCTTGACCGCCTGGGTGAGCACGGCATTGATCAGACGGATGATGGGCGCGTCATCGTCGCTGTCGAGCAGGTCGGCCTGCTCGGGCAGTTCCTGGGCGAGCAGCTCGAGGTTCTCGGTCTCGTCCAGGCCTTCGACCGCCTGCATGGCGGTGGCGCCGGCTTCGTACACCTGGCGCAGCAGGCGGTCGAATTCCTCCTCGGACACCCGCGCGAGCCGCACCGGCCGGCCGAGGAAGCGGCGCGCTTCGGCGAGGGCGACCGGCGAGGCGTGCTCGCGGTAGACACACTCGGCGGCATCATCGGCGAAGGTCCGCACGAGCACGCCGTGCCGCTTGGCGAAGGCGAAGGGCAGCCGTGGCGCGAAGGGCTCCGGCCGGTCCGGCTCGAGGGGGATCGGGTCGCTCACGGCTGTGCTTTGGGCCCGTGGACGGGCGGCTCGGCCTTCAATGGGGCGGCGCGCGAGGCGCCTTCGCGGGTCGGCGGCGGCAGGGGCGGCAGCTGCGGTCGCGGCTCGCCATAGAGCAGCGGCGGGAAGCTGCCGCGCGGGATGCTGTTTTCCTGCCGGCGCATGTAGTCGTAGTTGCGCCCGGTCTGGTAGGCGGCCTCGTTCTGGTTGCGCAGGATGGTCGGCTTGATGAAGATCATCAGGTTGTTGCGCGTGGCGGTGTCGTTGCGCGCCTTGAACAGCCAGCCGAGGACCGGGATGTCGGCAACGTAGGGCACGCCGTTGTGGCTGCGGTCCTGCTCGTGCTGGATCAGGCCGCCGAGCACCACGATGCCGCCGTTCTGGATCAGGACATTGGTGGTGATGCTGCGCTTGTTGGTGGTCGGATCGGTGATGGAGAACGAGGTCGTCGAGGGCTCGAGACTCGAGCTCTCGACCGAGATCTTCATCATCACCGCATCGCCGTGCGCCGAGATGGTCGGGGTCACCTTGAGGATGGTGCCCACCTCCTGGGTCTGCACGGTCTGGAACGGCGTCACCGTGCCGGAGGTCACGGTCGAGGCGTTGGTGTACTGGCCGGTGACGAACGGCACCTCCTGGACCACCTTGAGCACCGCCTGCTGGTTGTCCATGGTGGTCGCCGAGGGGGTGTCGAGAATGGTGGTGTTGGTGTCGCCGCGAAGCGCGCGCAGCATCGCCGCGAACGATACGCCGCCGGCGCCGATCGTGCCGACCCC
>JAKAFQ010000485.1 GCA_021817875.1 Pseudomonadota bacterium | reverse complement strand
CTGCCGACCCTTGCGCGGCCCGACAGGAGAGGGTGCAGTCGATCTTGCCGCGGCGGATGTCGCGCGCCAGGCGCGCCCTGAACTCGCCTTCCAGCGAGCGCAGATCCTCGGGCAGGCGGAAACCCGCCTCCAGAAACCGGTGATTGACGCTGCGCAGCTCGCAGACGAGCGTTCCCCAAGGGCCCGAAAGCTCGCGGTGCGCGAAGCCTGTCATGCTCGAGATCACTGGAATACGCTACGCCGGGGGCGTCCTGGAATGCTATAAAGCGGGCCCCGAAGCTTAACACTTGCGCGGATCTCCTTTGCGCATCGACTACGGCGACGTCAGCCTCCTCGGCGGACGCGCAGAGAACCAGGACCGGGCCGCCGTCGTGGTGGCCGAGCACGCGGCGCTGCTGTTCATCGCGGACGGCATGGGCGGATACGCCAATGGGGCGCGTGCTGCCGAACTGACGCGACAGATCGTGCTGGATGCCTTCAGGCGCGCGCCGCAGCCGCTGTTCGACCCCATGGGCTTCCTGCACCTGGTCTTGGGGCGCGCGCACGAGGAAGTAGTCAAGCTCGGGGTGTCCCTGCCGATCGACCAGCGACCGCGCGCCACGTGCGCGCTGTGCCTCGTGCAGCAGGGGGCTTCTTGGTGGGCGCATGTCGGGGACAGCCGCATCTACCACGTGCGCGGCGGCGCGGTCGTCGGGCGCAGCCGCGACCATAGCCACGTGGAAGGATTGTTGCGCGAGGGGCTCATCACCGCCGAGCAGGCGCAGGCTCATCCGATGCGCAACTACGTGGAGTGCTGCCTCGGCGGGATTCCGATCCTGCCGGACATGGCCATCACCCGGCGGCAGGGCCTGGAGCCCGGCGATGCCTTGCTCGTATGCAGCGATGGCCTGTGGAGCGCGATCCCGGACACGGAGCTGGCCGTGGCGCTGGGCTCGGGCACGCCGCTGCGCCAGACGGTGCTGGAACTGGCACGGCACGCGGTGAAACGCGGCGGCGCCGGAAGCGACAATACCTCCGCCGCTGCCGTGCGGTGGCTGGGTGAGAATTGACCGAGACGCGAAAGAGACCTATGACCCGACCGAGTGGACGCTCCGCCGACCAGATGCGGTCCGTGACCTTCACGCGCCGCTTCGCCAGGCATGCCGAAGGCGCCGTGCTCGCCGAATTTGGCGACACCCAGGTGCTGTGCACCGCGAGTGTCGAGGACACGGTGCCGGCTTTCCTGCGCGGTAAAGGACAAGGATGGGTGACCGCCGAATACGGCATGCTGCCCCGCTCCACGCACACCCGGTCGGCCAGAGAAGCGGCTCGCGGCAGGCAGTCTGGCCGCACTCTCGAGATCCAGCGCCTCATCGGCCGCTCATTGCGGGCGGTCACCGATCTCAGGGCGCTCGGCGAGCGGACCGTCACCGTGGACTGCGATGTCCTGCAGGCCGACGGGGGCACGCGCACCGCTTCCATCACCGGCGGCTATGTCGCGCTCGCCCAGGCCTGCCGGTTGCTGCTGCGGCGCAGGGCGATCGCCACCAACCCACTGCACGGCCAGGTCGCCGCCATCTCGGTCGGTATCGTCGCAGGCGAGGCGGTGCTCGACCTCGATTATCGGGAGGACTCACAGGCCGAGGTCGACATGAACGTCGTGATGAACGATGGCGGAGCCTTCATCGAGCTGCAGGGGACCGCCGAAGGACATGCGTTCCGCCGGCACGAGCTCGACGCCATGCTCGCTCTTGCGGCAGGCGGCATTGCGCGGCTGTTTCCCCTTCAGTCGGAAGCGCTGGAGATATGAGCGAGGCGCCGAGGTGGTTTGACGGCGCTGCCCGGTGCCGCCCGAAGCGCGGGGCGCGCCCGATCGGCCGGACCCGCCCGATCGGCCGGACCCGATTGTGCCCGGCGCGCAGCGCATGAAAGTCATCCTCGCCAGCGGCAATCCCGCCAAGCTCCGGGAACTCGGGACGCTTCTCGCCCCGAGCGGACTGACGCTGGTGCCGCAGAGCGCCTTCGGGATCGTGCCGCCCCCGGAAACCGGTACGACCTTCCTCGACAATGCGCTGCTCAAAGCCCGGCATGCCGCGCGAGTCACCGGTCTGCCGGCGCTCGCGGACGATTCGGGGATCGAAGTGGACGCGCTGGGCGGCCGCCCGGGCGTGTACTCCGCCCGCTTCGCGGGCGAGGGGGCGAGCGACGAGGCCAATCTGCGCAAGCTGCTGAGCGATCTGTCGGGCGTGGCACCCGGACAGCGCCAGGCCCGATACCAGTGCGTCATCGTCCTGGTACGTCGCCACGACGATCCCGAGCCGCTCATCGCCCGCGGAAGCTGGGAGGGCGGGATTACGCCTGCGCCGAGGGGCACGGGCGGATTCGGCTACGACCCGGTCTTTCTGCCGGCCGGATCGAGCCGCACTGCGGCTGAGCTCGAGGCGCGCGAAAAGAATGCCGTCAGCCATCGGGGACAGGCGCTGCGCGCACTGGTCGTGCAGGCGCGCGCCGCGTTCGGGGCCGGGTTTGCCGCCCACGCGGTACCTCCGGCCGACAGCGGCCGGCTGTTCGTCGTCGCTGCTCCCTCGGGGGCGGGCAAGACCTCACTGGTCCGGGAGCTGCTGAGGCGCGTGCCGAGACTGCAGCTGTCGGTCTCGCACACCACCCGTGCCAGACGTCCCACCGAAGCAGAAGGCCGTGAGTATTACTTTGTGACGGTGGCGGAGTTTCAGAAAATGGTGTCCGAGGGGCGCTTCCTGGAGCATGCCCGCGTGTTCGAAAACTACTACGGCACGGCCCGCGAGCCCGTCGAACGCACGCTCGGGCAGGGCCTGGACGTGGTGCTCGAGATCGACTGGCAGGGTGCCCGGCAGGTGCGGGCCGCCCTGCCGTCCTGCCTGAGCATCTTCGTGTTGCCGCCCTCCCGGGAAGCGCTGGAACAGCGGCTGCGCGGTCGGGCGACGGATGCGGCCGAAGTGATCGCCCGCCGTCTGCGCGATGCCGTCGGAGACATGTCGCACTGGAATGAGTTCGACTACGTCGTGGTGAACGACGATTTCGGGCACGCGGTCGCCGATCTGGTGCGCATCGCAGAAGGACAAGGCGAGGCGCTGGCGGCAGGCAGGCCGGATCTGGCGCCGCTGCTGGGGCGCCTGCTGGCCTGAGAAGCCCTTCTTGCCGTATAGTAATGGCCTCTTGCGCGCTGGCCGCGCCCTTCATCCTCACAGCCCCTGATAGCGCCATGGCCCGAATCACCGTCGAAGACTGCCTGCAAAACGTCGATAACCTGTTCCAGCTGGTGATTCTGGCCGCCCAGCGCGCCCGGCGCATCGCCAACGGCGCCGAGCCGACGGTACCACTGGAGAACGACAAGCCGACCGTCGTCGCCCTGCGCGAGATCGCGGCGGGCAACGTGACGGTCGAGATGCTCCGCGAGCCGGAGCCACCCGCCGAGCCAGCCGCTCCCGCGGTACCGGAGCTCGAGATGCAGTCGGCATTCCGTGCACCGCAGTTTGGACTGGGGGAGTGATACCGGGAGCCGGTCTCTCGCCGTGACGCTATGGATTATGCGTCTTCGCTCTTGGGACTGCTCCCCGGCGGAAGGCGCACTCCCGGGCTGAAGGATCTGCTCGCCACGGTCGGCGCGTATCTGCCGGCCGATCAGGTCGGCCGCATCCGCGAGGCAGCCGAATTCGGTGCCTCGGCGCACGAGGGACAGAAGCGTCTCTCGGGCGAGCCCTTCATCGCTCATCCGGTCGCCACGGCGGCGATTCTCGCCGATCTGCATCTCGATCCGGACACGCTCATTGCCGCGATCCTGCACGACGTCATCGAGGATACCCCGACGCCGAAGGATCAGCTGGCCGCACGCTTCGGCGCGGAT
>JAKAFQ010000484.1 GCA_021817875.1 Pseudomonadota bacterium | reverse complement strand
TGCGAGCGCTACCCACCACAGCGCTCGCAACTCCGCCTGAACCAGACCTCATCCCTGGGATCTGGTCGCAGCGCTCCAAGGTCATAAAGGTGACATGGTGATACCTGGTACCGATTCTTCATATCTTGAGCGGCCCAAATTAGTTGACTAAGACCTTCGAACATACATCGGGAGACTAGGACGGTGTCCTTAAGCGGACTGAGGCGCTCGAGCGAGTAGGCGTGATCGATCTGTTTTGAGAGGAAGCAGAGCGACATGAATCCGAAATCGTCGCCCCCGCGAAGCTTGACTGCGCCGACTTCAGGCTCCACAGCTGCCCGTATCTTCGCAAACCATAGGAGTAGCTGCGGGAGCCGTCGCTCGGCTGTCTCTTCGTCGATTGGCACTTTCCACCCCCCCTGCCGACACTAACGCTCCCGCCCAGCGGCGCGCCGCTAGAAGCCCGCCCGCTGAAGCAGTTTATTGCGCAGCCCGGACCGAGGCCTGCGCATCTCGCAACCCATCGGGCGCCACTTCGTTGAACTCAAAGGAGTTGGCTCTGACGGTTCGCTTCTCCACGATTTCCGGCACGCGTTCCATGGCACCCAACGGCTCGATCCCCATCGCGGTCAATCGATCAATGAGCTCAGCAAATACTTCCTCCCTATGCAACTGCCACGTCGAAGCAAAGCACCGCCAGAAGGTCCAACCGGCGCGCTCTAGTACTCGCTGGCGTGCCATATCGCGCGGCCATTGATCAGGCCCGTGGAACTCGTCGCCGTCGCACTCGATGGCCAGGCGCACGTCGCCCGCGCCCTCGACAACCATGTCAATGCGATACGCACCCGCCAGCACTTGTGGAATCACGCGGTAGCCATTCGCCACGAGCGCCGAATAGACCTGCCGCTCGAAGCCCGACTCGCAGCGGTCAATGAGGATCGCGGCCTCTTTCTCGGCGGTGACGACGGGCTGGTCGAAATGCTGCAGCAGTGAAAGCCGCAGGTCCCTGTCCGAGAGGTTTGAGGCGGCCACCGAGCGCACGAGGTACATGCGGTCGCGGGCCCTGCTGGCGGCGACGTTGAACCGCTGCTCGAACATGTTGCCGGACAGTGCCTTGCAGTTGCCGGGGGCGACCACCATCGATAGGAACATGATGTCGCGCTCGCTGCCCTGAAACGTCCGCGCATCGCCGCACTCGAAGCGGCGGCGCAGCAGTTCGGCGGCGTTGCACTTGTTGCGAACGAGCGTGTCGATGAGTTTGGCCTGTTCCATTCCGAGAAGTGAGACGACCCCGAGTGTGCGGCCGGCGAGGCCGCCGTTCGCGAGCAGCGCTGTGATTTCGTCGGCGATGAACGCCGCTTCTTCGCGGTTGCAGTCGCGCCGATCGCGCAAGCCGCCTTCGACGTACACGTCCACTAGCGGCGGATCGATGCGTTCGGTTCCCCTGGGAATGCGCAGCGGCTGGATCGCGCCCTTGTAGAACATCCGGTTGGAGTACGCGATGATCGGCCCCACGCACCGGAAGTGCTCGCGCAACATTACCTGCCGGGCCGCGAAGACACGTGCCGCCAGGTCGTAGAGCGACTTCTCCGGCGTCATCTCTTCCTTGAACGGCTGGTCCGCGAGGAACCGGGCGAGCAATTCCTGGATCCGCTGGGCTGCGATGAAGCTGCCGTCGGGTGAGACCTGCTTGTCGTCGCCGACGACCAAGATCTTCTTCCCGCGTAGGATGGCGGGCAGCGCCCACAGGTCCGACTGGCTCGCCTCGTCCACGATGACAAGGTCGAAGGCGCCGAGGTCGGCTGGCATCGACTCCGAAACCTTGGCGTGACTCATGATCCAGCACGGCACGGCACCCGCTGCACTTGTCATGTTGTGGCGCGCATCGCGCCGGTACCGCGTGGCATTGGGTCCCGTGCCCAGGCCGATCCGCCGGATGGCAGTGGCGTAACCCTGCAGTGCTTGGAGCACCCGCGGGGAGGCATTGCGCTTCGTTTCCAGCCACGCAGCGAGCGCAGCCATCTCCTTGTAGAGTTTCGACAGCCCCTGCTCGACGTCGCGCCTTCGTGTCGACAGGGCCAGCAGTTCTTCCCGTCCCTCAATCCGCTCGAGGTGGTGCTTCACACGCGCCCAGGTCCAAGCCCGCCGCCAACCGACCGGAAACGCGGCATCTTCGCCGTTGTGCAGCACAGGCACGGAGCGCACACGCGCCGCGAGCTTGGGCGCCCCGGCGCGCTCCAATCGTGTTGCCGCCTCGCGTACGAATGCAAGCTCCTGATTCAGCCCCTGGATGCGTCGCAGCTCTGTGATGAGCCGTGCGTAGTCAGCGGCGACGCGCTCGGCCGCGAGCTCTTGCTTCCCGAGCGCCTTGTCGACGAACGCAACTAGCGCCTCCGATACCGGGCCCGACGTGCCGCTAAGCTTCGCCTTGAGCGTCGACAACTGGGTCGCCGCCCGTGCGAGGTCCGCCCTGGTCAGATGCGCCAGCAGCTGCGCCCGCACGGCCCCCAGATCCTCAGACGTTCCGCTAAGGTGCTTGACCGGCACCTCGGCAAACACTTCTTCGGCCTTGCGCACCAGGATCACGTCATGGTGCGTGGCGAGGCTGTGTGCCTTACGCGCGGCCGACGCGACCATCTCGATGCGACGCAACTCTTCCACACCACCTTCGAGCTTTGGCGCGCCAAGCGCCGCAGCGAACTGGTTCCAGCGCACCACAAACGAGGTGACGCGGAGGTGCAGGTCCAGGAATCGCTTGACGTGCAGCCAGTCGTCAGTGGTCGAGGGCGGCAGGCCGGCAACCTTCACCTTTGCGACCGCTTCCTTGACATCGGCGTTTCCGAGCGACATGAGCCCAAAGGGTTTGCCCGTCTCACAGGCGCGCTGCACGGCTTCGCGAACCTTGGGTAAGGCAAGCGCCTCCGGCGGCATCTCCACAGGGCGTTGCAGGAGAGCCGCGCGTGCTTCCGCCAGACCAGCCATCTCCTCAAAAAGGGACTCCAATGCGGCGCGCTCGGCCTGAAACGATGCCAGCCGGCAGCTCAGCCGAAGCTGATGGGTCCACGGCTCGCCCAGCTCATCGAGTTCAGCGAGGACCCTGCGCGCAGAGTCGATGGCGGCCAGCAGTTGCCGCGCAGCGTCGAGAACCTCTGGCGTGGCCGCTCTCAGGGCCAATAATGCGCCCTGGTCTACCTGGCGTTCGATCTCGTGCATGCGCTTCAGTACGTCGTGGAGCTGCGCGACATCGCCCGGGGACAACAAGTTGTCGGCCGCGGCCACGCGCGATTGAACGTACGCCAAATCGCTTCCGAGGTTTCGGCGCATCTCGCGCAGGCGTCCGCCCTCTTCCTCCGTCAGCGCCGGCGCGTGCTCGGGCGTGAGGTCCACTACGTCATCGAACCAACCGTGTTCGGTCTGTCCGCCAACAACGAGCTCGGCAAGCTTCTGCGCCCGCATCACCTGACCGTCGATATCCACTTCTGCCAGCTGTGCCATCGCGATCTCGTCGACACGCCGGTCAATGGCCGCCAGTTCCGCATGAGCGCGGTCAATCTGGCTCTTACGGTGTTCGATCTCCTGGCGGGCAAGCTCGGGATTGAGCTGCGAGACACGCGCCTGGATCGCGTTGATAGCGCCTTCGAATTGCCGGAGGCTTGCACGGTCGCCGGTCAGCAGTGCCACCGTCAGCGGACGGACATCTTCCGGAATCAGGTTCTGGAGCACTTCAAGCGCCGGCTCACCTTTGGAGGTCACGAGGACGCGCCTGCCCGTGGCCAGGTAGTGGCAGATGATATTGGCAATCGTGTGCGTCTTGCCGGTGCCAGGCGGCCCTTGGACCCCCACGCCTTCTGCCTGGTCCAGCTGCTGGACGATGCTCACCTGTTCCTG
>JAKAFQ010000483.1 GCA_021817875.1 Pseudomonadota bacterium | reverse complement strand
CTTCGAGATCGGCACGCGCATCGCCGAAGTGGTGACGGGCGGCGATGTCGAGCCCGGCACCGAGGTCGATGAGCAGTGGATCCTCGAGCTCGAGCGGCGGCACTTCCTCGAGCTGCTGAGAAACCCCAAGACCCAGGCGCGTATCGCCCACACCCTGGCCACCGGCAAACCGCTGCGCAACTAGCATGGGGGCGCCGGATCCGGACCCATCCGGCGCCTGGAGAACCCGACTATGACCCGACAGATCCAAGATGCCTACATCGTGGCCGCGACGCGCACCCCGGTCGGCAAGGCGCCGCGCGGCATGCTGCGCCAGGTGCGCCCCGACGACCTGCTGGTGCACGTGCTCAAGAGCGCCCTGGCGCAGGTGCCGGCAATCGAACCGCAGCTCGTCAACGACGTGATCGTGGGTTGCGCCTTCCCGGAGGCCGAGCAGGGACTGAACATGGCGCGCAACGCGGCGCTGCTCGCCGGGTTGCCCGATGGCGTGCCGGGCATCACGGTCAACCGGTTTTGCTCCTCCGGCCTCAACGCCGTGCAGATCGCCGCCGACCGCATCCGCCTCGGCGAGGCCGAGGTGGTGATCGCCGGCGGCGCGGAGTCGATGTCCATGGTGCCGATGATGGGCAACAAGGTGGCGTTGAATCCGGAGATTTTCGCCACGCGGGAGCACTACGCCATCGCCTACGGCATGGGCATCACGGCCGAGAAGGTGGCCCTGCGCTGGCAGGTCTCGCGCGAGGACCAGGACGCATTCTCGCTCGAATCGCACCGGCGCGCGGTGGCCGCCAGCGCCTCGGGGGCGTTCCGCGCGGAAATCTCGCCCATCGAGCTGACCTGCCGCACGCCGGACCTGCAGGCGCACCGGGTGAGGTTGTCCGGCAAGACGCTGCGGGATGATGAAGGTCCCCGGACCGACAGCACGCTCGAGGCGCTCGCAAAGTTGAAACCGGTGTTCGACGCCAGGGGCACGGTCACGGCCGGCAACAGCTCGCAGACCTCCGACGGCGCGGCGGCGCTGGTGCTGGTCTCGGAAAACGTCCTCAAGCGATGCAACCTGACGCCGCTCGCCCGTTATGTCACGTTCGCCGTCAAGGGCGTGCCGCCCGAGATCATGGGTATCGGCCCGAAGGTGGCCATCCCGGCCGCGCTCGAGCAGGCCGGTATCGGGCGCGATGCGCTCAAATGGATCGAGCTCAACGAGGCCTTCGCCGCCCAGGCGCTCGCGGTGATCCGCGACCTGCAGCTCGATCCGTCGCTCGTCAATCCCCACGGGGGCGCCATCGCCCTCGGCCATCCGCTCGGGGCGACCGGCGCGATCCGGACCGCGACCCTGGTGCACGGCATGCGCGGCCGGTCTCTAAAGGGCTACGGCATGGTCACGATGTGCATCGGCACCGGCATGGGCGCGGCGGGCATCTTCGAGGTGCTCTGAGGCGCGCCGGCGCGCGGCTCAGCCCACCGGCAAACGCGTCGTGAATTTCTTGGTGCGCAGCACGAAGCTCGTGTTGACCGAACGCACCGCCGAGAGCTGCAGCACGTGGGTGGATAGAAACCGCTCGTACGCCTCCATGCTGGCCGCCACGATCCGCAACAGATAGTCGTTGGGTCCGCTCATGGAGTGACACTCGAGCACCTCGGGGCGCTCGCGCACCAGCTGGTCGAACTGCTGCACGGTCTGCGGATGATGATTCTCCAGGGACACCAGCGCGTAGGCCTGGATGGGCAGGCCGATGGCGGCGGCCGACAGCAGGGTCGCGTAGCCGGAGATGAACCCCTCGGCTTCCAGGCGCTTCAGTCGCCGCCAGCAGGGCGCGGGCGACAGGCCCACGCGCTTGGCGAGCTCCTGGTTGGTGATGCGGGCATCGAGCTGCAGCTCTTCGAGGATACGGCGGTCGAGGCGATCGGGCGGACGGGACACGCGGTTGCTCCGAATCGAGGCATATAGAAAGAATATTGCCAGATAGTCCCGGAATAGGGCAACCGTAGCAAGCCTATTTCCGATCGAACAGCATAGGCTATTCCTAAGTATCCTGCTGTCCGGAGCATTCCGATGTCCGCGCTCATCTCCCCGGCTTCCCTGTCCGAGCGCCTGCCGGCATCGGGCCGCCAGCCCGACTGGCGTCGTGTGACCCACCTGCTGCAGCTGTCCCGCGCGCTCGATCACATCGAGGAATCGCGTCTGCTGCCCGAGCGCCAGGTGATGTATCAGTTCTCGGCCCGCGGCCATGATCTGGCGCAGATCCTGCTCGGCCTGGAGTTGACCGATGCGCACGATGGGGTGACGGTGTACTACCGCTCGCGGCCGCTGATTCTGGCGCTCGGGACGGGACTCGAGGAAGCCGCCGCCGCGCCGCTCGCCCGTGCCGGGTCGTTCAGCGACGGGCGGGATATCGGCGTGGTGTTCAACAAGCCCGGACGCGGCGGGCCCACGGTGTTGCCCGCATGTGGCGGCGTCGGGGCGCAGTACACGCCCGCGGCCGGCTGGGCCCAGGCGATCCGCTACCATCACGAGACGCTCGGCGATGCCGGCTACGCGCACAGCATCGCGGTGGTGCTCGGCGGTGATGCCTCGGTGGCGACCGCCGGCTTCTGGTCGGCGCTCACGCAGGCGACCACCCTCAGGCTGCCGATGTTGTTTTACATCGAGGACAACGGCTTCGGGATCTCGGTCAGCTCGCGTCTGCAGACCCCGGGCGGCAACATCGCGGCCAATCTGCGCTCTTTCAGCGGACTGACGATTTTCGAAGGTGATGGCGCGTATCCGCACACGGCCGCCGCGCGGGTGAGCGAGGCGGTGGCTCACGTACGCGAGCAACGCGCGCCCGCGCTGTTGCGTCTGACGGTGCCGAGGCTCTGCGGGCATTCCGGCCAGGACACCCAGGCCTACAAGTCGGCCGAGACGCTCGCGCGCGAGCGTGCGAACGATCCGTTGCAGCACCTGTACCGGTTTCTGGTGCCGCGCCGGCTTTCCGAGGCCGAGTGGGTGCGGCTCGCGCGCGAGGCGCGCCAGGAGGTCGAGAGCGCCGTCGAGCGGGCGCTCGCGCGGCCGCATCCCGATCCGGCGCAGCTCAGCCGCTACGTGTTCTCGGAGGAGGGCGCCGACGGACGGCCGGAGCTGCAGGAGCAGGGCGGCCTCGCCCCGCTCGGGCACGCGTTCCCGCCCTCGAGCACCCAGGCCGCGCCGCAGCCCGCCCGCATCAACATGCTGACCGCGATCCGCCGGACGCTCGATGTCGAGCTCGCCCTCAATCCCCGCATGATGGTATTCGGCGAGGACGTCGGTCCGAAGGGCGGCGTGCACGGTGCCACGCTCGGGTTGCAGGAAAAGCACGGCGCGGCGCGGGTGTTCGACACCAGTCTGTCGGAGGAAGGCATCATCGGGCGGGCCGTGGGCATGGCGCTCTCGGGGCTGCTGCCGGTCGCCGAGATCCAGTTCCGCAAGTACGCCGATCCGGCCGCGGAGCAGCTCAATGACTGCGGCACGCTGCGCTGGCGGACCCACAACCGCTTTGCCGCGCCCATGGTGGTGCGCATTCCGGGTGGATTTCTCAAGTGCGGCGATCCGTGGCACAGCCAGACCAACGAAGTGGCCTGGATCCACGGCATCGGCTGGCGCGTGGCGGTGCCCTCGAATGCCGAGGACGCCACCGGGCTGTTGCGCGCGGCGCTGCGCGGCAACGATCCGACCCTGTTCTTCGAGCACCGCGCGCTGCTCGATGGCGCCTGGGCCCGGCGGCCCTATCCGGGGGACCAGTACGTGCTGCCCTTCGGAGTGGCGCGGACGGTGCGTGCAGGCAGCGAGCTGACGGTGGTGACCTGGGGCGCGATGGTGGAGCGCTGCGAGCTCGCCGCGGCGGCCTCCGGCGTGCAGGTGGAGATTCTCGACCTGCGGACACTGCTG
>JAKAFQ010000028.1 GCA_021817875.1 Pseudomonadota bacterium | reverse complement strand
CAAAGATGTCCGAGACAGGGAACCAGTAGACTCCTTCTTCGTGAACCGCCGCTCGTTCCTCGGTTAGAAACTCAAAGCGATACATCGCCCCTTCCTCGTCAGCATCGCGGGCGTGGAGCAGATCCAGATAAAGTCGCTTAACCGGGAAGGCCTTGGGGTTATTCCACCACTTGTTGGGCTCTTTAACCGCAAGGGAGCCGCGCAATCCGATGTTCAGCGCAGTTAGCCGTTGCTGCCCATCCAACACAGCGGTGACAGCTCCGTCAGGCGCTTTTCCGAGCGGAGCGCAATGTGGGTTGTCACGTTGATGATAGATGCGACTGAAATCAAAGAACCTGAACTCTTTTGCAGTCTTTGGTTCTATTTTCCAAAAGAGAAAGGAGCCAACGGGAAAGCCTTGCACGACACTGTCGAAGAGTCTGCAGATCTGGCTTGGATTCCATACGAATTCACGCTGAATCGCGGGTAGCACGTACTCGTGCTTCCATATGCGTTCCAGGGCGGTCCTGATCGTGATCGGCGTTTGATATGGCATCTATCCCCCAAATTTGGCATTGACCATCCCCTGCAAATTGGCCGTGGCAAATACCGTCCCCACTTCGCTACCGACTCGATTCCCACTGAGAATGCGGCACTTAAGTCGCTGTTTTACTTGTCATTTATGATACAGCTTTTTACACAGCGAGCACCCTCTGGTGCGGCGTCAAGTCAAGCCTGCGGTAATGAAGTCAGCAGGCCGCGCTCAATTAGACCTTGGAAGTGAGATGAGATGCTCGCCGCAAGGGAGCGGTCCCGGACTAGCAATCCGAGCTCGATATTGCGGTCAAGCGCCGCCTCGGTGAGGTTCGCGGAGGTAATGAAGACAGCGTCGTCGTCTGCGACAACTGCCTTGGCATGGAGAACTCCGCCCGGGCCCTCAAGCTCGAGCGCGCGCGAATCGAAGTATACGCGCGGTCGTGTGCTGCCCGGCCACTCGACAGTCCAAAATCTCTCTGCGAATCGTCGGATGAGTTGATCGGAGCTGCTTGTGTCGCCACTCTTGCGCTGTAGATTCAGGAGCACCGTCGCGTCCAGTGTTTTCACCGTGTCCATTCGCCGCGCCAGCGTATCAAACGCCTTCGGACCGTCGAAGAAAGCGTAAGTACTGATCCAGAGCGAACGTTCAGCCGAGCCGATCAGCTCCTCGTACACGCGCCTGGTCGATCGAGCAGGCACTCCCGATACCTCCGGGCCGGACCACACAAGATCTGCGCGCGGCGCTCGGGCCTCCGCCTTACCTAGACTCCGGATCCAAGCTGCAACTGCCGAACCCGACAGTGCGAAAGGCGCAAGTCCCACCAGCGCCGCCGAGACCCGAGATGTCCACTCCGAATTCCCAAGAACCGACTGCAAAGCGATGTCCGGTGCGGAGGTTGATAACAGCCCGCTCTCGAGCGCAACCGCCAAGCGTTCGCGTACGTGTGGGGGCAGATCGAGCAGGGAGTCAATCATTCGATGCCCCGAAAGAACGCGGCTCCCGGCATTCCGAGGACCGGAACGACGAGCGCCCGGTCGAGGTAGTCATTGCGCATCTCGCAGGATGTTTCGGCGACGAGCGCACAGCCGTGGCAGGCGGCGCCGTGCAGCCAGCGCCCTTCCATGCTGCTGCCGGGGGCGTGTTGAGCACAGACCGGATCGTTCGAGCACAGCGCGGCGGTGCGAAGCGCCTGCGACAGGTGGTCTTCGAAATGCCGGGCCTGCTGCACCAACCCGCCGAGCGTACCCTCAGCGTCAGAGCTCGCCGTGTAGAGGAGGATCCCATATCGCCGATCTTCCGGATCCACATAGATGCGCTCTCGCAATGAGCTCGCCGGATACCCGCAGCGTAGGGAAAGCGATTGGATCAGCAAGTGCGACAGCGTGTGCAGCAGCACGTACGGGCCACCCGGGAACAGCCGCTTGTTCTTTCTCTCATCGGCCCACCGCGCGTGCCCCTTGGCGAGGCCGTCCAGTCGCTTGTGGACCTCGGATCGTTCCAGCCATGCCTTGATGGCATCGGCCTTGAGCTGCAGGAAAAGACCTTCTCCGCGGTTCTCGTTCGCCGGAAACCATGCGGGTTCGATGGCGATCTGAGCCCGTTTAACGTCGGTCTCGTATTCGCCATTGATATCGGGCATCACCGCCTCGAGACGGGTGAAACCGACGAGTGCCATGACCTCGCGCAATCGGTGCAGCTGGGTCACGGCGTCGATGCCATCGCAAATCCTCGTTCGGCGCCAGGTCCGCTCGGGAAGCCGGCGAGCGTGGAAATTGGGATCGATCGGCACGTCATCCCCGAAGCCTTCCGGAGCGGCGAGGAGCGCATCGAGCTCGACCAGCTTCACCGGACGCTCATCCCCCGCTCCATGCTTCCTCGCGTGAATTGCTTCGAGAATCTCCTCATCACTGAACGCAGCGAGCGCCGCGGCGATTTTTGGCTTCTTCTTGAGTAGCTTCAGATCAGCCGCGTCCTCGACGATTTGAAGGTCATCCCATAGCGTCCCAATCACAGAATCGATGACATTGCGGTGATCCGGAAGCGACAAGACACTCACGGCCTGCGGGAAATAGGCATTGGATGCGGTGCGCACCAGCAACCGGCTTGGCTGATCGCAATCCTCGTTCGTATTCCGTCCGAGCCAGGGGCGAGCGCCGCGGCAGGTGCCGAGGGGCCTCAGCTCAAGCTGCGTTGCCTCATAAAGGCTGCGCTGCTGGCCGCACTCGCATCGCACCACGAGGTCAGCAAGATCGCCGCTCGTCCCGCGCTCATCGAGCCAAAGCTGACGCGAGCACTGAGGATTGGCTCCATGCGCGCCGTGAACGAAAAATTGCCAATTGAGATCATCCACATGCCCCCTAGGGCATGCCCGCACAAAGCGGGTCGCGACCACTCCGCGTCCCTCGAAGCGGCCTTTTTCATCGAGCGCCTTGCGGTGAACGAGCCGCCGTGAGCCCTGGCGATCCTCGCCCCCACCCTCGTCCTTGACGACGAACCATTCCGGAAAGCGCCACGCTCGGATACCGCGCGCGGTTTCGCGTGGGTCGCTTGGTTCTGCGGGAGGCGCGTACAGCCTTGGCGCGGGAACTCCGGTCATGATCGTGAGCTTCTGCGACAGCCGCGGCTCGACAATCTCTTCGAGCTCATGCGGCTTTGGCCAGGTTTCTAGTCCGCCCACGATGGCGGAGTGCTTCGGGAGGTCAATCAGCGCCCCCGGACCATAGGTCGTGATGATCTGGCTGCGTCGTAACGTCCCGTGCGCTTTGCGGCTCATTCGCTGTCCTCCACTTCTGAGCCGGCAAGGTCCTTGAGGTAGAGATTCACCTCGGGCTCGACGTCACGTAACGAGCGGTTGACGCGGAATTTTCGCTTAACTTCAAGATCAAAGTCCGTGTCGAGCATCTCCCTCAGGAGCGGGCGAGGCTGAGGCAACTCGTACTTCTGGTACTGCATCGCGACACCCGCGGCCCGGAAGTCCTCGAAGATTGTCTGCCAGGCATCCAGCAGGTCGACGATGCGATTCTGGACACTTCGCAGCCGTTCCTCGCGCTCAGCCTCATCCCCGAGAGGTTGCTGACGAACCCGCTCTAGGAACGTCTCGAGCAGCCGGCGCTCTAGGTCGGCACGGACGGCGCCAATCTGCTCAGCTCCACGCGGAGGCGTCAGCGCTGGCTCGGCGTGCCGGGCGAAGGCCACCAGCGCTCCAGCAAACCCGCGATCGAGCGCACGCGCCGAGAACGGCGTGACACTGCCTGCCTCAACCGCCCGGTAGAACGTCTCGTGGTAATGACGGAAGCGTTCGTAGTGCGAGCGATCGCGCGGCTTGTGGATATTGAGCAGCGTGATCACCAGTCCCGGTCGCTGATCGTCGCGACCGACACGACTCGTCGCCTGGATGTACTCGGCGTGAGTCTTTGGCTGCCCGAGCACCACCATGAGACCCAGCCGCGGAATATCGAGACCGACGGAGATCATATTGGTCGCAATCGCACAATCGACCCGCTGATCGATCCGGTGATAGGGCTCCTCGAGGCGCCGGCGAGCTTCGGACACTTTGTCGGTGGAGACGCGGGAGGTGAGTTCGAGCACCTCCGAGAATGTCTTGCGGTCCTGGAATAGCCCGATCGCCTCCCCAACGCGCTTCCGCGAACCATTGTGCTTCAACGTGTTCTGGACTTCCTCCTCCAGAATGCGCCGGGCGCTGCCGAGCTCGCGCAGCGCGTTGAAGTAGCCGAGCACGGTCATGTAGGGGTCGGCCGGATTCTGTGCATTCTTATGCCCGCCGGCCTCCCGATAGCAACGCTCGGCAGTCCCCATGAGCGCAAGCAGCGCGCGTCGCATGACGACTTTCGGGTTGCGCCCCTGCGCAGCGATACCGAGGTAAAGACGCGGTGCGACCTCGGCTACCGGTCGGATATGGGCAAAGAACGCATCGCGTCGATCCGGCCCTGGTGGTGGAAAAATCTGGGTGATCGCGCGTGCGAAGAGCGCTTGAATCTGATCCTGAGCGCGGCGGACGGTCGCGGTCGAGGCGACGATCTTCGGCCGTACCGCGCGTTCCCCGAGTCTACGCACGCCAAGGGCTTCGATGGCCGCCTCATAGAGACCCGCCATCGTGCCAAGCGGGCCTGAGATCAAATGAAGTTCATCCTGGATGATGAGATCGGGCGGCGGCAGGGGCTCTGCGAGGCGCTTGCCCTTGCCCGGATCGGCAGCACCGTAGAACCCACTCGCATCGTGACGTTCCGCGCCCCCGAGCAGCATTCCGGATTCACCTACCCAGGGTAGAGAGGCGAATTTGTCGACAGTCGCGATGAGGAACGCCGGCAGCCGGCGATAGAGCGGCTCATCCACCGCCACGACCGGCAGCGCCCGGTCGCGCGAGAAATCGCATTCGAAGTTCGCGCACACGATGCGCAGCTCGCGCGGCTGATCATCGGTCGGCAGCAGCGCAAACGAAGTATCCGCGAAGCGCGTCCCACACCACGGACAGGTCTCGAGCGGGATCGGGATGGGCTTACCTTTGGGGTCGGCCTTGAACTGCCGGACTTTGGTGCGCGCGGTGTCGGTTCGTTTATCGCCTTTGTGGCCGAGAGCGTTCGGGGTGGCGGCCTTGCCGACCCAGAGTCCGATCTCAAACGGCCAGTCGCCATATCGGGCCGGATTGCTCTCGCGCTCGAGCTCGAGCGCGCACATGAGTCCGGCGGCGCGTCCGAGCTGATCGAGCGTCAGGAGCCGCAGCGTGTAGCGCATGATCACGCTCACGCCGGCACCGCCGAGACCGTTATCCCCCGGATGCCGCAAGCGGCGCAAGACCATCGCGAAGGCCGCAAGACCGAGATAGGCCTCTGTCTTGCCGCCGCCGGTCGGGAAGAAGAGCAGGTCGACCGTGTCGCGGTTCGGATCGCTCGGATCGACCAGGCCGGGGAGATTGAGCAGCAGGAACGCAAGCTGAAAGACGCGCCAGCGCGGAGATTTTGTACCGAGGCGTTGACGCAGTGCTCGCGCGACTGCGCGATTGGCGACGCGAAAGGCATCGAGCGCATCCGTATCAGCCGCGAGCGCGACAATCCCGGACTCGATGCGCGTCGCGGCGAGCCCGGCAAGCCTCAGCAGCTCCTCGGCTGTCTCCCGCTGTCCCTTGGACAACGAGACGATGCCGGCACGCTGTCCTTCGATCCAGGATCGGTATTGATCGACGAGCGGCATGAGCGCCGACCGAACGGTCGCGCTGTCCGCGAGACCTCCCAGGGTCTCCATCGTAAGCTCAACGCCGACGACATCGACCGTCTCGGTCTTCTCGACAGCGGCGAGGGGGATCCATGCAGTCCGCAGCACGCGGCAGGTGCCATCGATGAGCTCCCATTCGGCCGAAATCCCGTGTCCCGTCGCATACTCTGGGGTACCCGCGTAGTGCAGGTCCGCCACCCGCTCGTCCCACTCGGCAGCAAGCGCGCCGCGCAGGTCCGGTCGCGGAACGAAGGGCTGTTCGCACCGCGCTTCGATCTCCGCCTGAAACGCATAGGCGGTGTCGGGATTTGCCTCATCCGGGGTGCGGCGATTGACGAGGAAAACGGACACCGAGCGTGTCCCTGCCGGAAGCCTTGAGACCAGATCATCCGCCGTGATGATCCGCTCGACCACTTCGAGCTCGAGCCCACCAGAGTTCGGAACCTTGTGAGTGGCCAGATCCTTTCCCCCGCCGAGACGCACCGAAACGGTCTCTTCGCGCGGCGTTCGCTGCCACACCGGAATCGGTTTGCCGTCATCCCCCGGAATTTCCGCGGGCACGTAGTCGCCCCACCGCACCGTGACCGTAAGCTCTCGAGCGTCTTGGGGAACGAGAAAGCTCAACCCCATGGAAGAGGGGAAATAGCCCTTCTTGGCCGCCTTTCGCTCGTCGTTCGATTCCTCGGGAAGCCCCGGGGATTGCGGAACGAGATCGAAGTCGTCGTTCTCATCCGCATCGGCACTCTGCTCCGGTGGCATACCTGAGGGAATCAGAAAGCCCGTCAGATACCAGTTCGACGGCCGTTCCCTGCGACGCAGACGCTCGGTCGCGAGCGGATGCCCGCTTCCGGGACCGACGAGATCGAGTCCCAGGGCTTCGATGAGACGCTGGCGTACTTCCGCGGACGTCATCATGAGAAAAGATCCTTTGTGCTCGGCGCGAGAGCTGGGGCATCCGAATCCCGCTTACGACCCCGCTTGCCTCCAGTTTCACCAGCAAGCGCTTCCGCCCGCGCTCGCTCTGCATTGAGCTCAAGAAGCCGTGCGAGCACTTCATCCCGAACCTCATCGGGCCACCGATAGCGATACGGCTTCTTCTTATCGCCCCATTCCACCTCGTCGATCTCGTAGTCGAGGAGAAACTCGCACCGAGTTGGAATATCCCGCCACCCATAGGCATCCAGAACGGCGCGATCCATCGCAGCGTGCAGATCGCGGAGCTTGAGGATATCCGAGTCACGCTCCTCGGGGTCGTGGAAGTGGTTGTAGGTCTTCGTCAAGCCTTCGTTGTTGCGCACCATGAGCGCGGCACGGAATTCGCAATACGCCCGTCCGGCTGATTCGAGCGTTGGGTCAGATTTCGATTTCTCGGGAAACGGGAAAGTCGCGAAGCAGTCGGAGGGGGTGTAGCGAAGATCATCTTCCAGCGAGGACCCGAAGAACCGGGCCCAGATTTCGTGCGGACGGGACTGAAGGGCGCAGAAAGCCGCGTTCGCAGACAGTGCAAACACAATCAATTGTTCAGAGAAAACCATGTCCGCCGACAGAAACGTGAATGCGGCCTGCAGGCCCACGCGCGAAATCACCAGCACCCGCTCCAGGCCAGTGATGGCCTGGTAGAGATCCTTCGCTTGATGATAATGCTGCCACCAGACACTCGCCCGCAATCCATGCGTCGACTTGCTGCTTCGGCTTGACCTGTTTCTAGCCGGGCGCACTTTACCTTCGACTAATGCCATTAAATCCTGCCACCGCTGGCGGCATTCATCCTCACTTCGTTCGCCAAAGTTGATGACATACCGATGATACGCGTGCGTCGGGCTGGTGTTGACCTCCTCGCCACCGATATACGGGAAGATCACCTCTTGATTGCGCGGATGCCCTGCGATGAGTCGGCGCATTTCGGCGATCGGTGTCGCAATACCGTTTGCGTCGGTATCGTCGAAGGTGAATCCCATTCCGAGCACGATGCTGCCCTGGAAGCTCTTTCCAGCATTCACCCTCAATCGTGCCGGATCATTATTTCCGCCGCGGTGAAACAAAAAGGCCGTAATCCGTTCAACGACAAGTCCATCGAGTCGCTTCATGCCCTCAAAGCGACCCTTCATGACATGGACCACACACACTACTACGGCCGCCATGCCTGGCCACTTTACCCGGCGGCGCGCGGCAAATATTTCACCGTCGTGTTCACAGATCCAGCGCAGACCGCTCGCGCGGGTATCTCCTTGGGCGATGGTATTGGTGGCGATGAGGCCGAACGCTCCGCCTGCACGCAGTAGAGCGAATACACGGCGAAAGAAGTGTGCAACAAGATCGCACTTTCCCGTGGAATCCGGATGTTCGTTACGAAGCCAGTCTGGGTATCTTGCCAAGTTGCCGCTCGCTAGCGATACGTGACCTCCGAACGGTGGATTCCCCACAAACGCATCAAACCCCCGATTTTTCCGCTCGAACACCTCCGGAAATTCAATCTCCCAGTGAAACGGCGCGAACGGTGGATCGGCCTGGCGGCGTGCTTGAAGTACTTCCCGGAGATCCTCCGCCTGCTGGCGTTCGATTGCATTCACATACTCGAGGCGTTTGCGCTCCCGGTCCTTCGGCTTCGCCGCATCGAAAAACGCCGCAATAGCGAGATCGCCGAAGAATCGTACATTCTCGAGTTCATGCTGCGCTTGCGACCAGAGCGCCCGACGCACCTCGTCCGGCACACTGTCATCCGCGTCCCGAATCTGCTGACGAAGTCTTGCGACCTTCTCTACGTGCTCCCGGAGCTTGGCCCGGAATGGACTGTCATACGTGACGCTCGTTTCCCAATGGAAGTTCTCGATCTGCCTGCGGGTCAGCCCCACGAGCGAATCCCCATGCCGCAACGCATGATCGACAAACGTGAGTGGATGGTCCTTAGCCAGTGTCGCGAGCCACAGCGACATCTTGGCAAGATCCACGGCTACCGGATTGCGATCGACGCCATAGAGACAGCGCTGCGCGATGAGCCTGCGCGCGAAGATGACCTCATTCTCATCGGGGGGAATAGATGGCATTCCACCATGCACCCGCCAGGACTCGAGTAGCGCATCGCCCAAGTAACGGCAAGCCTCGACGAGGAAGGCGCCCGATCCCATCGCGGGATCACAGCACTTGAGGTCGAGAATCGCCTCCGGCTTCGGCGGCTTGCCCTCCGTGCCTTGTAGCGCGGCGAGGATCGGGTCGAACGTCGTCCGCACGATCGGCGACGTCAACTCACGCGGGGTGTAGTGTGAACCCGAGCGCCTGCGTGCCTCACTCGGCTGCAGCACCATCGCTCCGCGCGACACCCAGTCGGGCGTTGCAGCTTGATCGATGACGGGCAAGAGTGCCGCGTGGAGCGCCTCGAGGCTCTCCGCGTCGCTGACGGTCTTCTTGACCCGGTCAGTCAGCTTTCGATCAGTCCATTCCTGGACCCTCTTGGCACGCTCGGATCCTCGCTCCGCAAGCAGCTCCTCGAGATTGAGCGCCGTCGGCGCGCCCTGCTTTTTATCCGACTTGATCGCCACGGAGCAGCCGGTGGTGGTCTCCAGCCGGAACCCCATCATGGTCTCGTAGACCGATCCGATCTGTTCCACATCCAAAGCACGGTAAGAAATCCGCTCACCGTCGAGGACGAGGAGTTTCTCGAGCGCGCGGTATATCGTGCCATCGGGTACCAACGGCGGCTCGATACGCTCGGGCGCCTGCGGCGCACTCCCGTATCTTCTTCCCTCGAGGAAAGGAAAGCGATTCGGGTCGAACAGCACCCCGTGGCGCGGCGGCAGGCACATTCCTTGCGCCTCGGCACCGTCATAGATCATTCGAAAGAGCGCAACGAGCTGTGCCCAGGCGCCGTAGCGCTGATCCATCGTGTCCGGATACAGCGCGGCATCCTCGCGCAGCCGCTCATGGAGACCCGCCAGTGAGTAGGAACGCAGAAATGTTTCATCCTGCGGCAGCATGTCCCGCTCTTCGGCATAGAGCAGAAAGACCAATCGCAGAATGACGGTCAGGAGCGCCCGGTAGACCTCGTCGGGATGCTCGGCAAGGACTTCTCGCAGCAGAGCTCCCTGCGTCGCATCGTGTGCCGCTTGAAAGCCTCGCAGCAGCTCATAGAGGGCGTGCAAAACCTGCTCGGCGAGCTTCTCTGATACCTCGTTCTGAAATCTCCGGCTGTCGGCAAGCAGCGCGGCAAGCCGCTGCGGGCGTGGAAGTGCCAGCAGGCACCGCTCATTGAGCAGCAGGCGCAGCGCCGCCACGATCGGACGTCCCGCCGTCTGCACCATGTCCGCGACGCGAAAGTCGAGCCACCCCGACGATTCTCCATAGGGCGCCGAGATGAGACGCAGCGTCTCACCGTTAACGAGCAGTCCCGCGGCGACGCCTGTTTGGCGGAGCAGTCGCTCCATGCGCGAATGGGGCGAGAGACCGAGACGATCGCCACCGTCCTGATCAAGGTCCTCACAGCCTTCAATCACTGTGACAAGGAGCTGCCAGGGAGAGGCGCCGTTTTGCGGATCGGGTTCCCGGACCGCGTAGTGTGGTCGCAGCGTTCCCGCCCCATCCGGGAGCACCACCTCGAGTTCCGGCGGAATAGGTGACTCGGGTGTACCGGCATATCCCTTCGATGAAAAGCGCCAGCCGAGCACACTGCTTGCGAAGTTCCGGAAGTCGGTGATCTTGAGCTCTGGATCAGGGCTCGATCCGTACGGTGCCGACGGTTCTCGGATCGCATTCGCATCTGCGCCAAGTGCGGATCGCAGCAATCGCTGACCCTCGGCATCACGCTGCCCGAGGATGGCGCCAGCCCGCACGAGCGCTGGGGCTGACACGACGAGCCCTGTGGGGCGCACAAAGCCCAACCACTCAAGATGCGCGACTATCTGTGGGTCGAGCTTGGCCATCGTCTCAGTTACTCTCCGGCCAAAGATAGACCAAGCCCACTGGCTCGATGCGCGTGGCCTTCACCGCGTAGAACTCGCGCACGCGGTCCGGCTCCGTGCTCAGATCGCGATCGAATTGCTCGAGCCGATCGCCCCACGCCCGCACATCGGCTTCGAGTTGCCGCTTCTCCTCGTCGTTGAATCCGAGCGTGAGCTGCTCGACTGGTTTTTCGCGGGACTTCTCGAACTGTTCGCGTACTCGCGAGCGTTGTCGCTCCAGCGTTTCACGCAAATCACGCGCCTCGCGCTCTCCGCGCTCACGGAGCCGCTCCCGAGCGGCCGCTGCCCATTCCTCAGCGCGCGGCTCAAGCCGCGGCAAGAGCTCCTCAATATCACGCGCGGCTGTGCTGAGCAGTCTCTCTCGAATCGGCTCGGATGCCTCGCGGCCCTCGCCGGCCGAAAGCGCCTGCTCCAGGAGCTCCAGGGTCTTACCTTCCGCCTCCCGCGCATACGGGTCGAGCGGCCCTTTGCGCTGCGATGGCTCGATCCATCGGGCGGTGATCGGTACGAGCTCTTCGTGCAGTCGCTCCGCGCCTCGGCCGTAGAGCGAGAGCCGGCCGAGCAGGATCACCCGGGGAATCGAATCGCGGCTGTGCGCCAGACAGGCGCGCGAGAGGTCGTGGTATACGAATCCCTGGACCCGAAACCGAGCCAGCAGCCGCTGCGCGACGCGCTGCTCGAGATGCAAGTGCACCGTCTCTTCCGTGAGTACGCCCGCATCCTCGAAGACGACGGGGCGAATGGGGGCGTCTCGGCGCCACTCCGCAAGCGGCTGGTTGGGCTTGCGAGGGGCGCGCAGCGTATCGAGCGTGCCCGCCCAGCTCGGATCGGTCTGGGCACGTCGGTCGAGTGGTGGAAAGGCGTAGGCCCGGTGACCGTGCTCATCGCGAACCTCGCGAAGAGGCTCGGCGCCCAGGATCTCGAGCGCGCAGGACAGGGCCTCTCGAAACGGCGGCACCTGGAAATTCGTCGCCGCCCGCGACCGATCGAGCAGCTCCCGACACCGCTCGATCTGTGCATCGAGTGCTTCGCGTCGTTCGCGCGCAGACTCGAGTTCGTCCTCAGTGATGCGCCTGCGTTCGGCATCGAGATCCGAGCTCTCGATTTCGCGGGCCAACCGCTCGGCATCTCGATGCCGGATCCCCTGGCCGAGTCGCCGCTCGATATCGTCGTCGATGACCTTCGAGAGACTTCCGAGCTCCCGCTTGATGGTCTCGGTCTTGCGAATGAGCACCTCAAGGACGCGATCCTCGGCGCGTTGCGGGAGCACGAAATAGTGGCAGCGCACCTCCGGTGCCGGCTGAAGCTTACGGTCGATGCGACCGTTGCGCTGCTCGATCCGTCCGGGATTCCAGGGGAGGTCAAAGTGAAAGAGATCGGCACAATGCGCCTGGAAGTTCAGTCCCTCCCGCGCCGCATCGGTCGCGAGCAGAATGCGCAATGGGTCCTTCGAGGGCTCGGTGTTGAAGCGGCGCTGGATTTCTTTGCGCCGCGTGCCGCTCGTCAGCCCATCGATCACCTCGATGCGCTCATCGGCCCGGTCAGTCCCGGCGATCGCCTCTTCCAGCATCGTCTTCAGGTAGCGCTTGGTCCCCTCACGGTTCTCCGTGAAGATCAGTACTCGGCGATCGAGCCATTTTGGGGGTGGTCCCGCGGGCGCCTGACCAGATGGCGGTAGATCCGGACAGAGATACTGTCGGATCCAGTCCAGGAGGTGGCGAAGCTTCGCGTCCGGGCGGTATCGATTCTCCTCCGCAACGGTCTGCATGCGCTCGAGCAACACCTGTTCCCGCTGCCAGAGCGCCTCGGCGGTGGCATCCCGTGGTGTGTCATGTTCAGCCGCAGCCGTCACGCCCTCCACTTCAGTTGCCTCCTCGGCATCGGCGTCTTCGCCCGTGAACTCGGAGCGTTCATCGTCCGCATCAGGCGATTGCGTGAAGAGTGTCCCGACGTCGGTTACCTGATCTCCCGAGATCCCTCCACGCCCTCTTTTCCACTGCCGTTCCGCCGTCGCTCGGTGGATCTTGAGGCTGCGCGCGAAGGCTTCGATCGAGGACAGAAGCCGCTGCTGCAATCCCACCACGAGCAGCCCGGCAGCGGCCTGCGCCCGGCGTGTGCTCCTCGCGAAGCGCTCCTCGCGAAGGGCACGGTACTCATCGAGAATCCGGGAGAGCAGGAGCTCGGGAGCATCCTCGTTGAGGCCGTCGATCGGGATCCGCACGATCTCTCGCTTCGGGAACCCTCCCTGCGTCGCGCGGATGTCCTCCTTCAGGCGCCGCACCATGACCTCCTCGAGCGCCTTGGGTCGCAGCTTCACGCCGCGTGTGAAGCGGTAGGGATCGAGCAGCTCAAGGAGTGTCGAGAAACTATTCGAGTGTCCGTTGTGCGGCGTCGCGGAGAGAAACAGGCGATGCTCAAATCGGGTGGCGAGATCCCGAATCGCACGCGTGAATTTCGTCTCAATGCCGTACCGGCCGCCGCTCGCCGGGGCGGCGTGGTGCGCCTCATCGAGAATGAGCAGACTCCCCGGCAGCAGCTGGCCGAGCCACTCGCGGAGTCCATCGGCGTACACGGGGTCAATAAGCAGATTGTGCGAGATAAGAAACCGACTGTGTGTGCGCCAGGGATTGACCCCGAAGCCCCGCTCGCGCCGTACGCGACCCAGATATGCGCGGTCCAAGATCTCGAACATCAGCCCGAAACGTTCCTCGAGCTCTGCCTTCCACTGCTCGAGCACCGAGGGCGGCGCCGCGACGACGATTGACTTCGCTTTCCTGCGCAGGAGCAGCTCCCGCACGATCAGACCTGCCTCAATGGTTTTTCCGAGCCCCGTGTCGTCGGCAATAAACAGACTCACCCGCGCGAGCCGGAGGGCTTTACGCAGTGGCTCCATCTGGTAGGCATCGATCTTGATGCCCGCCCGGAAAGGTGACTGAAAGAGATTTGGATCGGTGGCGGTGACGCAATTCCAGCGCAGTGTATGCAGGAACGCCGCGAAACTCTGCGGCGGATCAAACCCTCGCGCAGCGAGATCCGTCCAACCTTCTTCCTCGATGATGAGACGGTCCGGTTCATAGTTCCAGTACACAGTGAGAACCTGACCCTGAGCATCATCATCGGCGCAGGCCATCCGCACGACGGGAGACTGACCGGAGGACGTCGGCGGAATAACCTCCTCGACGAGCCAGCGGCGCGAGCGAACCCGCACAAGGGCGCCAGGACCTGGTAAATCCGCAAGACAGTTCCGTGCAGCCATTGAGCTTCGCACTGCCCCCAATATCGTCGTAAGCTATTGAAATCCTATAATACACTTGACACGCAATGCGGGAAACGGATTCTAAATTTATGACCAATGCACCATGCGGTGATGACCCCGATTGCAGGCCCGGGATCGTCGCACGCAGGGAATCGTGAGCGCGGAATTTGCGACTCGTGTGCAAGCGGTTCGTCTGTCCTACGAAGCCTGCGGCCGACAGTTCCCATGCCCAGTTTCAATTAACGCGAACCTTAAAGAGAAAGAACCATATGTGACCTGCCGGCCTTCTTCGGACCACAGGATTCCGGAAAGTTGCTACCCGTAGACTCCATACAGAATCCTTTTCAAGAGCGTTTCTACTTCATCGACACCTTGTTCTGTCTGCGCAACCATAATTGGCGGCATGTTGCCGAGACTGCGATTGGGCAAGATGAGAAACTTGGCGGCGTTCTCACCGAAAGCGTCGTTGGCTAGTTTAAACAAACCTTTCATGCACTCGGGAGCAGCTTGGGCTTTTGTTATCGCCCTGAGCTCCCCAATGAGTCGTTGCTCGTTGTCTCGATGCCGTTTGAGATCGGCGATCAGTTTCGCAAATGCTGGTGTCGATGTATTCACAGCGAAGGCACCTGGCGAGGTGCTTTGGACATGCAGCCTGTTGGCTTACGCTATTGCGCAGTAGTCATGTCAGCGGCCCTCCTCGTCGTCATCGGAGTCGCTCAGGTCAAGCCAATAGCCCGTGATGATCTTAGAGGCAGGGTCCATAATGGTCCTCAGGCGTGTCTCCAATGATCTGTTTCCATGGGAGTCTGCACTGAATAGGTGCAGATCGAGCACAGTGTGATCAATTTCCGCCCGGCAGCCGGGATTATTTTGAGTCTTGATCCACGCTCTCCTGATTGAATTTCAAACCAGGGAACACCCTTTCGGCAACGCCCTTGGCTTCCGCTCGGGAGAGATGCTGGTGATCTGAAACCTCCGCACTATCAGCTGACCCAAGGCGGAGATTCATATCGGTGATGCTCTTTAGGAGCACCGCTTCGATGTCTTGGAACGAAAATGAGTCACCACGATCGGCACAATATGTGGTGGGTTGGCGTCTGTTGCCAGATGGTGATTTTGCTTTCACGGATAGATCCTGTGTGGTGGTGAAAAATGAAACTCCGGTGATGCCGGGTTCTCAGGGATTTTCGTCATTTGCCTCTCCGTCTCGCGAGCCACACCGCAATAGCCGCGAGGCTGACGGCGCCCACGATGAGAATCACAGCGGCGATGACCATTCCGGTCGAGGGGCTGATCATGTCGGGTACCTCGATGGGCGGGGGTCTTGGGTTTGCGTGTCCGTACGGCGTGGGTTGGTATCGAGACGGGTACGGCTTCTCGCTGGAAGCGCCGACGATGTTCGTGGACACTGGTGCAGGACGTTGCCAATGCGAAACAATGGCAGTGGCTCGGTGAGCTCGATATCGAGTCGCAGCAAGAGCAGTTTGCAGGCGTTGAATACTGTGCCGCGGCGGAGTCCGGTATCATCGGGTCGATTTTTCCGCTTCAGAGCCGACATCGTCATTAGCGCATGATGTTCGGCAGCCGGCAATGGCGAAGGACGGCAAGGGCACGCTGAAATGCACCGTCCCTCGACCAGCGCCGGTATGCATAGAGCGCATTGGTTGGGCTGCCGGTGATATACGATGTGGACTTCCACCCAGTGCCGAACATGAGTTTTCGGACAATTCCGTCGAAGATCGCGCGTTGGTCCAGCTTTAGACGCCGCCTGCTGCAGGACGCGGGGATGAGAATGGGTTCGATGAGCGTCCATTCCCCGTCGTCTAGTTCGACGGACCCGTCGGGACGAAGCGGGATGTCTGGCACGCGAAGAGGGGTGCTCCGGGTCGCATTGACGGGCGCTCGCCTGTAGATCGTGGTTGGGTGATTACCGACCCAAGCCAGTGGCTGCTCGTGGGCGTCGAGTTCAAGTAATGTCGCATTGGTTGCGTAGAGGCACCGCCCCTGTCGTTTCCCCTGGATGGCAAGCTTCACACGAGCATCCGGCAACGTAACCGCAATGCGACCTGAGCGGGCGTGTAGGTGGACGCTGGCTGCGAATCGCATTGCGGACGGGAAAACGGACATCCACGAGATGGGGGTACGCATATCGCCAGCTCTGCCGCCTAGGTTTCGCAAGGTCAAGCTATAGAAGTTGACCTGCGGAGGCGAGTTCGAACAGTCGAGATATCGGACGTGGTCGAGCGCCTGTGGCGCGAACATTTGGGGAAGCAAATATCGGGTCGGCCTTAAGAACGCCCGCATGATGACGAGCGCCGGGATAAAAATGCGGACATCCTTATGGCCGGTCGCGTATACGGCATGGCCCGAGCGGTCGGCGGATGCACAGTGCAGGCCAAACGCCTGAAGGTATTCAGTCGAGTCCACTTCGCGCCATTCTGCGATTCGCTGGTCGATGACGTTTCGAGAGCTCCGCTCGGTCGGCAGCCCGGCGGAGACGAGCGATGCGAGGGGCGCCAGCAGCGTCCCCTGCTCTGTCTCCAGCGTGGCTATAAAACCCCGATTCGTTGATTTCACTGCCGATCCACCCATGCCGCGCGACGAATACGGCCGCATCGCCGATGTGCCCCGTAGGCCCAATGTTCGAGCCACGAATCCCGATCGCTACACGGATCCTCTTCGGAGGGTCCAGAAATGCAATGG